>JAURFZ010000064.1 GCA_030834045.1 Burkholderiales bacterium | reverse complement strand
TGTTTCCTTCCGGGGGAGCGCGAAATTCGCGCATCCATTGAGGCTGTCCAAGAAAGACTTGCGGGCCGCCCTTTTGGGCAGCAGGTAGAGCTTATCGCCTTGTACTCCCGGCTCACTCAGGTGGAGCAAGACCGAGTCTTTCAGCCGGGAGGGCTTCGTCGCGTCGTCTTTGCAACCAATGTCGCCGAGACATCCATTACCGTTCCGCACATTGGCTATGTGGTTGATTCGGGGCTCGCTCGTGTCAAGCGCTACAGGGTTCGAGGCAAAGTGGAGCAGCTTCAGGTCGAGCCCATTTCTCAGGCGCAGGCAAAGCAGCGGGCGGGACGCTGCGGCCGTGTGGGACCGGGTATTTGTTTTCGGCTTTTTGGTGAAGAAGAATTCCTAGCCCGTCCTCTTGACCAGGACCCCGAGATTCGTCGTTCCTCGTTAGGGGCTGTCATTCTTCGTATGCTCTCGATGGGTATCGATGATATTTCGGGCTTCGCATTCATTGATCCGCCTTCGGGCCGGTCCTTGGCTGACGGCATGGCACTTCTAAGCGAGTTGCAGGCTATTGAGCATGTAAAAGGTAAGACGCAGCTCACCGAAGTGGGTAAGACGCTCGCCGAACTGCCCCTCGACCCTCGGTTTGCGCGCATATTGCTTGCGGCACGCGAGCGCGCTTGCTTAAAAGAGGCGCTGATTATTGTGACGAGCCTGTCGCTGTCGGACCCCAGGGAGCGGCCCCTCGACCGCCAGCAGGCGGCAGACACGGCACACCAAAGGTTTGCAGATGAACGCTCTGAGTTTTTGTCTATCGTAAGACTCTGGGTATTCATTGAGACCATTTTTCAAGAGGCGGGTTCGCGTCGCAGACTCGACCAGAGGCTTCGAGCGGAGTTTCTTTCGCCCAATCGTGTACGCGAATGGCGTGAGCTTTATGCTCAGGTTAACGACTGGATTTCCAATCAAGGCTGGCGTCTGAACGAACGCGCCGCCGATTATGAAAGCCTGCATCAGGCCTTGCTAACGGGGTTGCTGTCGAATGTGGGTTGCCGGCTCGAGGAAAAGAGCGCACGCGATAAGGGGCTGGCCTCCTGGCAGGGCTGCCATGAGGTTCGTTTTTACTTATGGCCGGGAAGTGGTCTTCGAAAGAAGTCGCCACGCTGGCTTCTTGCGGCAGAGCAGGTGGACACCACACGACTTTTCGCACGCACGGTTGCGGCCATTGAGCCTGAATGGATAGAGCAGCAGGCCAAGGCCTTATTGCGCTGGAGCTATACCAACCCGCACTGGGAGAAGAAGTCGGGTAAGGCGGTTGGCTATGCAAAGGCAACCCTATACGGCTTAACGGTAGTTGCCCAGCGCCGGGTGGCATGGTCCTCTCTTGGCGATGAGCAGGCACTTGAGGCAAGAGGCTTACTTATTCGCGAGGGCCTGGTGCACGGCGAACTCGTGGTCAGTCTTGACTTCGTGGAGCACAACCTGCGTCAGGTTAAGGAGCTTGAAAGGCTGGAACAGACGTCCCGTCGTTTTGACCTCTTGGTGGATGAGTCTCTTATCGAGGCCTTTTATGACAGCCGTCTGCCGAGTTTGGTGGTTGACCTTGACAGCCTCGTGAAGTGGTATCGAGCAGAGAAAAAGGAAAAAACCACCGGACTTAAACTCTCGCGTGAGGACTTGCTTCGACGCGATGCCAAGGGCATTTCAAGTGATCAGTTTCCAAAAACCATCAAGGCTCCGTTTGCCATGGCGCTGGACTATCACTTTGAGCCTGGCGCTGCCGATGACGGAGTGACCCTTACGGTTCCCTTATCGGGCCTTTCTGCTGTGCTTGCCAGCCAGGCCGAGTGGCTGGTGCCTGGCATGCTCAAAGAGAAGGTGCTTGCACTTGTGAAGAGCCTGCCCAAAGCCTTGCGTCGCCCCCTTTTACCCGTGGACACCTATGCGCAAGAATTTGTCGACCGCTGGGCAACCAGGGCAGGGGAGTTTTCACTCGTTCGATCGCTGGTGCTCGATATTTCAGAGTCGCACGGCCTGTCGGTTAGGCCCGACGATTTTCGACGCGATAGCATCGCCGTGCATCTTCAGCCCATTTACAAGGTCGTCGATGAGCATGGTCGTCTCCTTGCCAAGGGACGCGATTTGGCGCAGATTCGTGAGCTGCTTGATTGTCAGGATCCGGCCGAAGGCGAAAACAAAAGTCAGACCGATTTTATTCGCTCGCTCGAGCAACCAATGAGGGAGCCTATTCGCTCTCTGGAAAAAAGTCTTCAGTCCGATCAGTCCTTGCTTCTGGTCTGGTCGTTGTGGGGCGGTGCCAAGCACGGCTCACTTGAGAAACTACGTGACCAGCTTGTCGCAGCGGCATACACAAGGGTAGGGATGCTTGATGACCCACTTCCAGAAAGCGAGGAGCAGGCTCAGGAAAGGCTGAAGAGTTGCCGTCCCAAGTTTCTTTTGGTTGCCCAGGAGTTGCAAAGGCAGCTTCTTGAGCTTCTTACCGAGCACCAACGCTTAAACAAGAGGCTGGCAACGGCAACCCTTACCCCGGCTGCGAAGAGAGACATTCAGTCTCAGCTGGCTCGGCTGCTTCCCAGTGATTTTCTTGTGCTTACCCCTCACGAACGGCTTCGCCATATTACTCGCTACCTAAAGGCCATTGGTCTAAGGCTTGAGAAGTATCGCAGTGATCCCCGGCGTGATGAGCTAAGACTCTTTGAGCAACTAAAAGTCGAACAACCCTTCTGGATAGCGGTCTCGCGCTATAGAGGGCAATGGTCTGAGGCTATGGTTGAGTTTCGTTGGATGCTCGAGGAGTGCCGTGTTGTTCAATTTGCCCAAGAGCTGAAGGCACCCTTCCCAATGTCTGTGAAGCGGCTTGAGAAATCTTGGGCCACACTTAGCCGTGATTTTTTTTGAGTAGGATGGCGTATTTTGAAAGCAGCGTATGACAGTAACCACTAGCGACGCACCCCCTCAGCCCGAGTCGGGGCTAAGCATTGGCATTTTTATTCTTGGCGACGAGATTCTTTCAGGTAAGCGAGAAGATCGGCACTTTACAAAGGCAAGGGAAATTCTCTCGACTCGCGGCCTTGGCCTTAGCTGGGTTCAGTACCTTGGAGACGATCGTCAGCGCTGCGTTTCAGCCTTTCAGCAGTCCTTTGCTTCGCAAGATCTTGTCTTTAGTTTTGGAGGAATTGGCAGCACACCGGACGACCATACTCGTCAGGCTGTCGCGAGGGCACTCAACTTACCGCTAGTTCTGCACCCGCAGGCTGAAGCTCTAATTCGACAGCGCTCCGAAGAGACCGGGCAGCCATGCACACCCGAAAGGCTGCGTATGGGCGAGTTTCCCGAGGGTGCGTCAATTATTCCGAACGTTTATAACCGTATTCCTGGGTTCTCAATCCAACAGCATTACTTCTTGCCTGGATTCCCAGTCATGGCCTGGCCGATGATGGAGGCCGTACTCGACCAGAGTTATTCGACGTTTTTCTCGGAGTCCTGCGAGCTCGATCAGTCACTCTTGGTTGCGGGGATTTTTGAGGCGACCGTGACCCCTTTGCTTGAACGGTTAGATAAGGCCTATCCCGATCTACGTATCTATAGCCTTCCTTCAGCCCCTGTCCCGGGGGATTCCGGCCCAAGGCGTCTGCTTGAGTTGGGCGTGAAGGCAAGGCTTACCGGCATGCAAGGTCAGGCCGAGGAACGCCTGGGCGTGGCCTACAACGAGCTTAAGCAGGGCGTGCTCGAACTCGGCGGTGTGATCTCTAAAGAGTCCTTGGTACGTAGGTGACCAAAAAAATCCTATTCTCTTCAGCACTTAAACCCTTTTTTTCTAAAAAGGGTTTTCACAGACGATCATAAGCTACGGAATTCAATGATTTTTTTGTTTTGCACTTTTCCATAGTCTTGGTACACTCAAATCCAATGAACGCTTTTTACTATTTGGGTTCCTTATTAAGAGGGCGCAGGGGCGTTGGTTCTCTGCGCTTTTTTCTGCCAGGACTTGTTATTGGCCTGTCGCCAGTTGCACTTGCTGACTCGTCACGGCAGAGTCTCGAGCAATACCTTCCAGCGTCCCCGCTTATTGCTCAGGGCTCGGAGGTGGGTGGGCCCTCCTCTAGGCCAATGGCTTCTGTGGTGCAGTCCGTGCGCCTTAACTCGTCTGCGGCGATGGTGGTCGATCAGGTCTCAGGCCAGGTATTGATCGAGAAGAACGCAGATGCTGAGCTCCCAATTGCCTCAATCACAAAGCTCATGACTGCCCTGGTGGTGCTTGATGCGCAACTCTCGCTGGACGAGAAAGTGATCATTACTCGAAGCGACGCACGGCTTGAAAAGAATCCTCCCTCACGACTCCCCGTTGGTGCAAGGCTCACGCGTGGCGAACTTCTGCACCTGGCACTCATGTCGAGTGAGAATCGAGCAGCACAGGCCCTTGGTCGAAGCTATCCGGGTGGGCTCTCGGGCTTTGTAAGGGCAATGAATGTCAAGGCCGTGAAGCTTGGCATGGCCTCAAGTCGTTTTACTGAGCCAACTGGTCTTAATGCAGGCAATGTAAGCAGCCCGCGCGACCTCATCCGCCTGGTTGAGGAGGCCTACCTTCATCCCGAAATTCGCCGTTACTCAACAGCGAAGCAGTTAAGTATTAAGGTCAGAGGGCGCACGCTGCAGTTCCGTAACAGCAACGCTCTGGTTCGTGCCGATCGCTGGGATCTCGGGCTTTCAAAGACAGGCTTCATTCGCGACGCGGGGCGGTGCCTTGTGATGCAGGCCGAGGTTGAAAGCCGGCCGGTTATTATTGTGATTCTTGACGCGCAGGGTAAGCGTCACCGCGTTCGCGATGCCGAGACCATTCGCAAGGTTCTGATTCAAAAGGCTGTCGCACCCTCCGTGGAAGGTCGTTCCAAAACAGGGCCCGAGCAGTCTTTAGCCCGTAATCCTGTTTAGATGGGATTGTTCAACGTCGATTAGGGCTGATTCAGTTGGGCCTGATGTTGCCGAATGGTTGTCTCGTTCAGAGGTCAACAGTCAGCGGTCAGCGGACTCCAGAAGACTTGTTCCAAAACCAATCGATTCAGAAATCTGAAAAGCTGTTTTTTTCAATGCGTCTACCCAGCCATCGTTGGCTCGATCAGCCGGGGCCGATATAGATAGCCCCGCCACAATTCGGCCTGCATCGTCTTGAATTGCTGCCGCAATGCACCGAACGCCCAGTTCTAGCTCCTCGTTATCGCGCGCAAAGCCGTGGTTACGGACGTCCTGCAGCTCCGATTCGAGTCGCGATACCTCTGTGATGCTGTTTCGGGTCTGCCCCGAAAGCCCAGTACGCATGGCGTAAGACCGCACAGCCCGCATCTCATCGTGGGCCAAAAAGAGTTTTCCGGTAGAAGTTAAATGAAGTGGGGCTCTGCCGCCAATGGCGCGCACCACCTGCATCCCGGATCGCTCGCTCACGGCCCGTTCTACGTAGACAATTTCATCGCCCTGACGCACTGACAAGTTCACCGTTTCGCCTGTGAGCCGGTGCAGTTCTCGCATGCGCGTTGCGGCCGCATCGCGGATGTTAAGGCGGGTCTTCACAAGATTACCGAGCTCCAGCAGACGCATGCCAAGCTGGTAGAGACCCGGTTCGGTGCGGTCGACCATACGGGCCAGAACAAGGTCGTTCAGAATGCGGTGGGCCGTCGATGGATGCAGGCCTGTCTGGCTTGAGAGGTCCTTAAGCGAAACGGGGTCCGACTGGCGCGCAAGGGCGTCGAGCAGGGCGTTCATGCGTTCAATAACCTGGATCGCAGGCCGGGCGGGCACGATTGGCTGAGCGGTTGGTGGCATGCCGGTAATCTTAGACGAAGTTAAGCTCATTGACGCTCGGGTGGTGGCACAATGAGACCAAATTAAGGATGTCAGACTATGGTCGCTCTTGCGAACAATCCTCGTATTGCCCTTTTTGTTACATGCTTGGTCGATCTTATGCGGCCGGAAATCGGCTTTGCAACCATAAAGCTTCTGGAGCACGCTGGTTGTGAAGTGGTTGTTCCCCCCGACCAGACCTGTTGTGGCCAGCCAGCCTACAATTCGGGTGATCGTCGAAGTGCCCATCGCCTTGCCGAGCGCGTGCTTGAGCAGCTCGAGGGCTATGACTACGTGGTCATTCCGTCGGGTTCCTGCGCGGGCATGATCAAAGTGCATTACGCCGACCTCTTTTCGGACGACCCAGGTCTGAAGCACAGGCTTGTCGACCTTGGGCCGCGCATTTACGAGCTCTCAGATTTTTTGGCGAATGTTATGCAGGTGGAAAACGTGCCGGGAAAACTCTCTGCAGCCGTGACCTACCATGACAGCTGCAATGGCCTGCGTGAGCTGGGTGTCTGCGCGCAGCCTCGGCAGTTGCTAAAACTCATTCCTGGTGTCGAAGTACGCGAGATGAAAGATGCCCGTGCCTGTTGTGGCTTTGGTGGAACCTTCTCTCTGAAATACGGTGCGATCTCCTCGGCTATCGTTGACGAAAAAATTGGCAATATTCAGGCCACATCTGCCCAGGCGGTTGTACTTGGCGACCTCGGCTGCATTTTAAATATCGAAGGCCGACTGCGTCGCCTGGGTGACGACAAGACCCAGGTGCTTCATATTGCCCAAGTGCTCGCAGGGGAGGTCTAGGCTATGCAAGTTCAGTCCATGCATTTCCACTCGCGCTCGGAACTTAAGTTACAAGACGAACGGCTTCAGAAAAACCTTCGCCGCCTTGCAGATAAGTTTGTTTCTGCCCGTGCCCAGGCCATGACTGAAATTGACTTCGATGCCACCCGCGATGCGGCCGTTGAGCGTCGCAACAGAGCTATTCATAACCTTGACGTTTGGCTTGAACTGTTTGAAAAGAAGGCAACAGAAAGAGGCGCCACTGTCTTATTTGCTGAATCCGCTGCTCAGGCCTCTGAGATTGTTGTTAGCCTAGCCAAGCGTCATGATGCCAAAACCGTCATCAAATCGAAGTCGATGGTCTCTGAGGAAATGGCGCTCAACGAAGCACTGCAACGGGCAGGTGTTGAGCCAGTGGAAACCGACCTTGGCGAGTACATCCTACAAATTAACGACAACGAGCCGCCCAGTCACATCATTGCCCCCGTCATTCACAAAGACAAGGAAGAGATTGCCGATCTCTTTTCACAGGTCCATAACAAGCCCCGTCTTGACGACATACCTGAACTCGCGCGAGAGGCACGTCAGCAGCTTAGGCCTAAGTTTTTAAGCGCTGATATGGGTGTTACCGGGGGCAATTTCGTTATTGCGGAGACAGGCTCTGTTGCCCTGGTAACCAATGAAGGCAATGAAGGCATGTGCACCATCATGCCCAAGGTTCATGTGGTGGTAACCGGGATTGAAAAGGTCTTGCCCACGCTTGAAGATTTCGCCACCATGGCCCGCCTGCTTACCCGCTCGGCAACCGGGCAGTCCATTTCCAACTACGTGTCCTTGCTAACTGGCGTCCGTGCAAAGGGTGAGCCCGATGGCCCAGACCATCTTTATTTCGTACTCGTTGACGGTGGCCGTTCGGGTCTTC
>JAURFZ010000063.1 GCA_030834045.1 Burkholderiales bacterium | reverse complement strand
AAGCAAGTTTTGTCTTGTAGCCGGTATCGTTCTCAAAAGCCTGGGCAATAACTTTCATGGGCGCTGCAAAGTTAGATGCCACCGCTACGGTGACCTCGTGAGCGGGAGCAATTATTGGAATAAAGGATGCAACGATGGCAAGAAAAGTTCTCATGAATTAAGGGTTATACAAGTTCATACAGCCATCGAGCGTCCTAATTAAGTTCTCGACTAGCCACCTACAAACTGGCTGCCTTTCATCTTCTTTGCAATTGACTTGCCTAGTTCAACCCCCCACTGGTCAAACGCCGGAATATTCCAAATAGCGGCTTGGGTAAAAACTTTGTGCTCGTAAAGTGCAATAAGCTGCCCAAGGCTCAATCCGGTAAGGTCTCTGGTGAGTAAAAGGTAGTTTGAAGGTCGGTGACCAGGGTAGGTTCGGTGGGGCGTAAGTTGCGTCATACGCTCCGGTGTAAGATTTTCTGCCTGCATGGCCTCAACGGTCTCCTCTGCCGTGCGTCCCTGTGCAAGTGCCTGTCTTTGCGCCTGGAGGCTCTCTTGCACAATCCTTTGATTCTCCAAGGACTGAACAAAACCAGGGCCTTTGGAATGAACGCCAATAAAATCTACAGGAACAATGTCGGTGCCCTGATGCAGTAGTTGAAAATAGGTATGCTGCCCATCAAGTCCAAGCCCGCCCCAGATAACGGGTGCGGTACCAACCTTCGAAGGCTCCCCATCCCTCTGAATACGTTTTCCGTTTGATTCCATCTCAAGCTGTTGCAGGAAGGCAGGGAAAAGCCGAAGTCTCCAGTCGTAACAGACAACCGCATGGCTCGAATAACCCAGAAAGTTTCGGTTCCAGATGCCGAACAGTGCAAGCCAGTGGGCCAAATTACCGTCTTTGGGTGCAGTTTGGAAGTGCTCATCCATCAAGGCTGCGCCCTTAAGCATCTGTTCAAAGCTCTGTGGCCCGCAGTGCAGGGCTATTGGCAGGCCGATAGCCGACCAGACCGAGGTTCGGCCCCCAACCCAATCCCAAAATAGAAATGTCTTTTCTTCATCAAACCCTTGCGCCTTAGCGCGTGCGGGCTGGGCTGTAACAGCAACGAACTGCTGCATAAGCGCGGCCAGTGGGACCCCCTGACTGCGCAGCCAAGACTTCATAGTTTCAAAAAGCGCCATGGTTTCTTGTGTTGAGAAGCTTTTTGACTGCACGATGAAGACTGTGCGTAAAGGGTCAACGCGTCGAAGAACATCCTCAACCGCCCATGGATCTGGGCTTGATAAAAACTCAATAGGGAATAGGCTTTTGCTTGAAGGCCCGAGTGCGGCACAGGCCATTCGTGGACCAAGGTCGGACCCACCAATACCAATATTTACGGCGTGTGTGAAGGGCTGTCCCAGGTGGTTATGAACTGTTCCATCGCGAAGGGCTTGTGCGAAACCAAGAAACCGCTTTCGTTGGCTTTGAATGGCATTGGCTATATCAGCACCCCAGGGCTGGGTCTTGTTCTCAGCCGCACGAAGCGCCATGTGCAAAACGGGACGCTGCTCGGTAAGGTTGACGATCTGCCCACGAATCATTTGCTGCAGAAAGGTCGATACTCCTGCCTCGTCAATGAGCTTGGCAAGTTGACTTCGTATGGGTTGGTTCGCCCTTTGCAGGGACAGGTCAAGCACAAGCTCACCTGCTTGAATTGAAAACGGCGAAGGTTCGCGAAGCCCGGGCGCCGACCTGGACTGTTCTTTAAGAATCGACCAAGACGGTAGGCTGGTGGGGCATGGCATAGGTGCTTTCTTCCGGGTTTAATGTCCTATTCTAGAACGCCCAGATTTCACTGCTTGATGCATCACAAGAACGGCGTGCTGGGCCTTGCGGGCCGAGAGGTCGGCGATCTGGTGTTGGCAGGAAAACCCATCGGCCACAATCAAGGCGTCTTCCGGGGCCGCATTGACAGCTGGAACAAGGCTGGCCTGGGCCATCGCCCTGGATACCGTCTGATGTTTTGTATCGTAGCCAAAGCTGCCTGCCATGCCGCAACAGCTGGATTCAATAAGTTTCACGTCGGCCCCGAGACTTTTGAGGGCCTCAAGCGTGGGGCTCATGGCGCCAAGGGCCTTTTGGTGGCAATGGCCGTGTACGTAAAGGGTCTGGCCTTTAAGCGCATCGGCTTTCTGAATGCCACCTTGGGTTATCTCTTTCATCCACCACTCTTCAAAGAGCATGGCCTGCTTAGAGAGCTGCTGCGCCTTATCTCCAAGCTGCATCACCAGCCATTCATCGCGAAGACTGAGAATGCAGGAGGGTTCAAGCCCCACAATGGGTACACCGCGGGCAATGGCGGGCTCAAGCGCAGAAAGGCATTGCAGTGCCATGGCCTTAGCCTCATCAATTTGACCCACGGACAGCGAGGTACGCCCGCAACAAAGCGGCGTCTGGGCTGCCGCCCCAGAAAGCGCAACCTTATAGCCCAGGCCCGTGGCAAGCTCATAGGCGGCAATAAGGGTCTCGGGTGCGTAGGCATCATTAAAGGTGTCGGCCCATAAGACAAGGTCGCATTCCTGAAGTGAGCTACTGACAAGCTCTTTACTTTTAGATCGAAAGCCCTTTGACCGCCACACTGGTAGGGGCCGACTTGCTGAAATACCGAGAAGTTTTTCAGTTAGAAAGGCTATCCCAGGAAACCAGTTTCGAGCGTTAAGCGCGAACGCTAGGCCAGGTATCGTTCGCACCAGGCCAGAGAGCTTCGGAAGTTCCGCAATAAGCCTTTGCTGAAGCGAGAAGCCGTGTTTTTGGCCTGTCTGGTAGAGAACCTCGATCTTCATCTTGGCCATATCCACGCCTGTTGGGCACTCCCGTCTGCAGCCCTTGCAGCCCACACACAAGTCGAGTGCTTCGCGAACCGCCTCGGAGGTCACGCCCCCTGAAATCTGGCCACTAATGGCCAGCCTTAGGGTGTTTGCACGCCCACGTACCGAGTGCTCTTCTGTATGCGTCACACGATAGCTGGGGCACATGGTTCCGGCATCGAACTTCCGACAGTGGCCGTTGTTGTTGCACATCTCTACAGCCTTGGCAAAGCCAAGGGTAGGGTCGTTGCCCGTACCTGGTGCGCTCACTCTAATCCCGAAGCTTCCGGGGTCGCCCTTCACCGAGGGGTCGTTACGAACATTCCAAAGCGACCAGTCAAATCCGGGATTGAGAGGCTTAATGGTGTAGTGGGGCGGAAAGCGAAAAAGTGCTCGGTCGTCCATACGTGTGGCTCGCACGATCTTGCCCGGGTTCAGGCGCCCTGATGGGTCAAAGGCGTCTTTAACCTCTTCAAAGGCTTTTGTAATGCGCGGACCGAACTGCCATTGCACCCATTCGCTGCGTACAAGGCCATCGCCATGCTCGCCCGAGAAAGCACCTTTGAAGCGACGCACCCATTGCGAGGCCTCTTCTGCAATGGCTCGCATCTTCTCGGCGCCATTACCTCGCATGTCCAGAATGGGGCGAACATGCAGCGTGCCCACCGAGGCGTGGGCATACCAGGTGCCTTGCGTGCCATGCTTTGCGAATATTTCAGTAAGCCTTGCGGTGTACTCCGCAAGATGTTCAAGGGGTACCGCACAGTCTTCAATAAACGAAACGGGCTTGCCATCGCCTCGCAGCGACATCATGATATTAAGACCTGCCTTGCGCACTTCCCACAGGGCTGACTGGCGGGCTGGCTCTATGAACTTAACGGTTGCCCTGGGAAGGCCATGATCGGACATGAGGACGTCCAAGGCTTCAAGCTGACGTGTTAATTGGTCTTTATTGTCGCCAGCGAATTCCACCAAGAGCAGTGCGTCAGTCTCTTGGCCGTTGACATTGACAAGCGCATCGGCGATGACGGGAGCAAAGACAGGGTTTGCTCGGCAGAGTTCAATCATGGTTCGGTCTACAAGTTCAACGGCAACAGGTTTGAGCTTCACAATTTCTTTAGCGAGCTCCATCGAGGTCTGGAAGTTCGGAAAGTTCACAACCCCAAGAAGTTTGTGGGCCGGAAGCTTTGAGAGTTTTAGGTGGATAGCCTCAAAGGTTGCAAGCGTTCCCTCCGACCCAACAAGCAGATGGGAGAGGTTCAGACTGCCGTCTTCGGTGTAGGGCCTCTCGCTCTGGGGAAAGAAAATGTCTAGGTTGTAACCTCCAACCCTGCGCATCACCTTGGGCCAGATGTCTTGAATATCGGTCTTTACAGAGTCGGAAATTTGGAAGAGCCGTGAGACGAGGTCAGAGAGTCGCCGACCCGAGAGACGCATATCCCCCTTGTCACCGAATCGTCCAAAGTAGGCCTGGGTTCCATCATCAAGAATGGCGTCAATGCCCAGAACGTTATGCACCATGTTGCCGTAATGAAGCGACCGTGAGCCGCATGAGTTGTTACCGGTCATGCCACCAAGAGTGCACTGGGCTGCTGTCGAGACATCCACAGGAAACCAAAGCCCTTTAGGTTTTAGTCGCGCATTTAAGTGGTCAAGCACCAGGCCAGGCTGTACAACTGCAGTCTGGCTCTCAGTGTCAAGGTGGGTTAAAGAGCACAGGTATTTACTTGTATCAACAACCAAGGCCTCGCCGACGGTCTGTCCGCACTGCGAGGTTCCCGCGCCGCGAGGAAGCACCGCAACACCCTCATCGCGGGCAATATCAAGCGCAATTCGCAGATCGAGAGCGGTTTTTGGAAGCACAACGCCCAAGGGCATGATCTGATAGATGGACGCATCGGTGCTGTATCGTCCGCGCGAGGCCTCATCAAAATACACATCCCCTCTAACTTCATTCCTCAGGCGTCTTTCCAGCCTATTCGGGCCGTAAAGAGCAAGTGTGTTTCTACGGTTCATTAATAAAGGTTCTGCGTAGGACATAGACCACCCTTTTTGGCAGCGTTTACGCTGGGTTGCCATACTTGCAGTGAGATGCCTGTGGTTTGCATTAAATTGACAAGAAGACCCTCAGAAGCACATTATCGCAAGCTATTCGGTTATGAAAGGCATCTTATATGCAACGCGATTTCCCCGAACTCCTTAATCCCAGAATGTTCATGAATCGAACAGGGCAGGGCAGGCATTTTTTGCAAATTCCGGGCCCCACTAACGTTCCAGATCGAGTGCTTCGCGCTATCGATTTCCCAACAATCGATCATCGCGGCCCTGAGTTTCAACGACTTGCCCTGGGTTTGTTAAGGGAGATCCGCACAGTTTTTGGGACGTCCAATCCGGTGGTTATTTATGCCTCCTCCGGGACAGGCGCTTGGGAGGCGGCGCTTGTGAATACCTTGAACCCAGGAGATAAAGTTTTAATGTACGAAGCGGGGCATTTCGCGTCACTCTGGGTTCGACTTGCTAAACGCCTGGGCCTTTTGCCAGAGTGCATTGATGGCGACTGGAGACATGGTGTAGACCCGAGTCGCATCCATTCTGTATTGGCGAAGGATCTCAACCACAGCATAAAAGCTGTTTGCGTTGTTCACAACGAAACCTCGACGGGTGTCACTGCTGACATTTCTGCGGTAAGGGCTGCCATCGATGCTGCCTCCCACCCAGCCTTACTTATGGTGGATACGGTGTCTTCTCTCGGTGCAATTGATTACAGGCACGATGAATGGGGTGTGGACGTTACTGTTGCCGGTTCTCAGAAAGGCTTGATGCTGCCCCCTGGCCTTGGATTTAATGCGATCAGTAAAAAAGCTCTGCTAGCGAGTAAAACGGCCACAATGCCAAGGGCTTACTGGTCATGGGACGATATTATTTCCTCTAACGAGCAGGGGTTTTGGCCCTGTACCCCTGCGACCAATTTATTGTTCGGTCTCGCCGAGTCAGTTGATATGCTTAACGAGGTTGGCTTGGACAATGTATTCCGAAGACACATTCGACATGGACGGGCCACAAGAGCTGCCATACAGGCTTGGGGCCTTGATGTTTTTTGTCAGAACACCAGCGCCTTTAGCCCCGCCTCAACAACAATTCTTATGCCAGAGAAGCCTGATGGCTCTCGTTTTGATGCCGATGCCTTTCGTCGACTTGCTTTGGAGCGTTTCAATATTTCGCTCGGGTCGGGTTTGGCTAAGTTATCTGGCACCGTTTTCCGTATTGGCCATCTTGGCGATTTAAACGACCTCTCTCTTATTGGCGCCCTAGGCGGGGTCGAGATGGCGTTACATTCCTGTGGTATCCCGGTGACGAGGCAGGGTGTATCGGCTGCAATGGACTGCCTTTTGGAAGAGGTTTGATAGGCTGGTGGTTGTTTCTTTAAAAGGATCTCTTTTTGTCAGTCAATCGAGGCTCAGTGAGCCAAATAGCGCGCGCGCCCGTAGTAATACTAGGCTCTGGGCTCGCAGGGTTAACGGTCGCGCTCGAGCTCGCTGACGCTTACGAGGTAGTCGTTCTTTCAAAGCGATCTCTCGGGGAGTCAGCGACATCCTGGGCGCAGGGGGGAATCGTAGGCGTCATCGATGAGCTCGATAACATCGACTCCCATGTTGCCGACACACTAGACGCCGGGGCAGGTCTTGTTGATGAGGCTGTGGCTCGTCAAATGGCGTGTCACAGTTCGTCAGCCATAGAGTGGTTAATCGATAAGGGGGTTTTGTTTACTGCAGACCCTGAAGGGCCCAAAGGGCTGCATCTTGTCCGGGAGGGAGGTCATAGTCACAAGCGGATTGCCCACGCTGCGGATGCGACAGGTAAGGCCATCCACGATGCTCTTTTAGAGCGCGCGTATGCTCATCCCAATATTCGTTTACTTGAAAACTATATTGCTGTTGATCTGGTGCAGGGAAAGCATCTTCCTGCGACGGATACTTCTCGCCGGGGTGTAGCTCAACGTTCGTGTTACGGTGTCTACGCACTGAACCTTCAAACGGGGCGAGTTGAAACCATGCCAGCGTCATCGGTGGTGCTGGCTACAGGGGGCGCGGGTAAGGTCTACCGCTACACCAGCAACCCCGAAACAGCCACGGGCGATGGCATTGCAATGGCATGGCGGGCCGGGTGTCGTGTTGCAAATATGGAGTTCATTCAGTTTCATCCCACCTGCCTTTACCATCCGCAAGAGCGCACCTTCTTAATTACAGAGGCCCTACGAGGCGAGGGCGCCTGGCTTGAACTGCCCGATGGCACAAGGTTTATGCCAAGCCATGACGCGCGCGCCGAGCTTGCACCTCGCGATATTGTTGCCAGAGCCATTGACTTCGAGATGAAGCGCCATGGCCTTGACTTCGTTCACCTGAATGCAACCCATCTTGGAGAGGCCTTTCTCAAGGAGCATTTCCCAACCATTTACAGTCGTTGCCTCGCACTTGGAATTGATATTTCTAAGCAGCCTATCCCTGTGGTGCCAGCCGCCCACTACACCTGTGGCGGCGTTGTCACCGACATGTCGGGCCGGACCGATCTTGCCAATCTTTTTGCAGTGGGCGAGTGCGCATGTACCGGCCTGCACGGTGCCAATCGCCTTGCAAGCAACTCCTTGCTCGAGTGTGTGGTCGTTGGCCGGCAGGCGGCCAAGGTCATTTCCGCCCTCGGCGAGGTCATGCAGCACGAGGTGAAGCCCTGGGACGAAAGCATGGTTGAAGATGCCGATGAGACCGTGGTCATTGCCCACAACTGGGATGAGCTTCGGTTACTGATGTGGAA
>JAURFZ010000062.1 GCA_030834045.1 Burkholderiales bacterium | reverse complement strand
TAAGCAAGGCTTTATAACCGGCGCCTCAGGACCAAACTGGGAGGGCTACGGAGCGCTTATTCGCATGCCCGAGGCCTTTGGTCCAATCGAGCGGGCCCTTTTGTCCGACCCACAGACCAGTGGTGGTCTTCTGGTTTCATGTTCCCCCGAAGCGGTACCCCAGGTGCTTCAGTGCATGATGCAAGAGGGGTTTGATCCAGCCGTTATTGGCGAATGCCAGCCGGGGCCTGCGGGAGTTTCTATAACGCTTTAAGCTAGAAGCGATCAGGGTGACTTGCCTGAACAGCCGAATGCGCCATAGCATTTTCAAAAACGCCCAAGGTTAAGGGAATATTTAGCTTTGCAAGCTCAAGCCCCATACGTGGTGCATTTACCAGCTGAGGAATAAGACAGCAATCGGCAAGCCCAAGTGTGTCTCCCCACGAGTAAATCGAAGGGGGTAAGCCTTGCCTATTTCGAAAGAGGCGAAGCCCGTCGAGCCTTTTCTCGTAAGCTTTTAGCCCCTCGGTAATCCAGTGGTTGTACCAGTCTGACCGAGTACTGGCATCAAGCTCTAAAGGGCGAGATAAATAACGCATAACGCGCAGGTTGTTTAATGGATGGAGGTCACAGGCAATGGTCTGTGCCAGCGATCGCACATGCGCGCGATGCAAAGCGTCCTGAGGAATAAGGGCCTGCTGTGGAAATCGTTCTTCAAGAAACTCAATAATTGCCATTGACTGCCCAAGATGAATAGGCGCTTCTTTATTTTCATCTCCTGTGATCTCAAGCAGTGGCACCAGCCCGTCCGGACTTAACACCTCGTAATACTCTGGGTGACTCTCGCGCTTCATCAGATCAATACGAATGGGTTCGTAGTTCAGCCCCTTCAAAGCTAGAGCAATGCGAACCCTAAACGAGGGGCCTGACTGGGGGAAGTGGTAAAGCCGAATGGCCATGGGCATCTCCTAAGACCTGCTATGCTGAATTGTTATGATGCGTCGCAATCTTATTCTGCTTGCCCTTTGCCAGGGCCTGTTTCTTACCAACAATGTTTTGTTTTTGGCTGTCAATGGGCTTGTTGGGCTTACGATGGCTCCCATGGGTTGGTTAGCCACCCTTCCCATTATGGCGTATGTGGTTGGAGGAGCCGCATCCACTGGGCTTGTTGCCAAGACTCAGAGGCAGTTAGGTCGGAAGCGCTCGTTTGAACTTGGAATTTTGGTCGCCATTGGTTCAGCGGTGCTCTGTGTGATGGCTGTCTGGTTCCGACAGTTTTGGTTGTTGGTACTGGCAACCTTTGTAGCAGGCTTTTATCAGGCTAACGGGCAGCTCTACCGATTCGCGGCCGCAGAGCTTGCCAGCCCTGAACTTCGAGACAAAGCGGTCTCTTGGGTATTGGCGGGGGGTCTTCTTGGGGCGGTCGCAGGTCCCAACCTAGCCTCTTACACCAAAGACCTGTTTGAGATTGACTTTGCGGGCTCGTATTTGTCACTCATCTTTGTGGGCATTCTTGCACTTCTCCTTATGCATCGCATTCAATTTTCTGACGATGCTAAAGCCATGAAGCAGCCCAGTCATTTAAATACCGCCGGTACGAATGCCTCCTTTAATCAAACATCCAAAGATCCATCGCCAGCATTAGGCCAGGAAGCCACGCCAGAGCCCACGAGCCGCAATCTTAGCGAAATTATGCGCCAGCCCATTTTTATCATCTCTGCGCTTGGGGCCTCGTTTGGCTATGGTGTGATGAACCTGTTAATGGCTGCGACCCCACTGGCTATGCAGATCTGTGGTCTGCCCTTTAGCGATGCTGCATTCGTTCTTGAATGGCATGTTATTGGAATGTTCGCCCCTGGCTTTTTTACAGGTCATCTTATCCAGCGCTTCGGAGCCGGAAAAATGATGCTTACCGGGGCTTTTCTAAACTTGGTTTGCATCGGCATTGCGCTCTCGGGTACCGAGCTCTACCAATTCACACTTGCCCTATTTGTGCTTGGTGTGGGCTGGAATTTCTTGTTCACTGCAAGCACAAGCTTGTCCTTGCAGGCCTATCACCCTGCCGAACGCGACAAAGCCCAGGGCGCCATTAACTTCTGGGTGTTTTTTGTAATGGGCTTGTCATCGCTTGGATCGGGGGCCCTCGTGACATCACAAGGCTGGCAGATTCTTAATATGGTGTCCTTACTTCCAATGATGGTGCTTTTGGTTGCACTCGCTGTTTATTTTTTAAAGTACCGCCCACAAACCGCCACCTAGAAACCTAGGAACGCTAGGTCTTAACAGACCCTTACCCCTTGACGCCAGACCTGACGGACAATAGGGGTTGACGCCGAAAGTCGCCGAACCCGAATAAGGTCGGCCCGCTTACCCAGTGAAATGCTCCCTCGATCGGTAAGTCCCACCATATCAGCCGGATTCCTAGTAACAACTTGGGTGGCAGCAGGTACCGAGATTTCAAGCTCATCCACCAGGCGAAAAACCGCATCCAACAGACTCGAAGGAACATAGTCACTCGACAGCCCGTCAAGAAGTCCCGCCCTTGCAACGTCCTTTGCCGACACATTGCCCGAGTGAGAACCTCCTAGAACAATATTGGGTGCCCCCATAATATTCTTCAGGCCTAAGTCGCGCGCCCTTTGGGCTGCCTCTAGTGTGGTTGGAAACTCTGAGATGGCAATGCCTTCGGAATGCGCCTGCTCCACATGGTCAATATCGGTATCGTCATGCGAGGCCACCGGAAGCTGACGATCTCGGCATTCCTTAAGAATACGATCGCGTTGCTGCTGGGCATAAATAGCCTGGGCAGAAAGCCCATCGGTAAGTAACTTTTCGAACTGCTCTTCTGAGAAGCGGCCGTGCCGTTCCATGTACTGCCGGTATTTGCTTAAGTCACGCCACTGTCGTTGCCCCGGCGTGTGATCCATAACAGAGACGAGGCGCACCATGGTGTGGTCGACCCATTTCTGAAAGTACTCGCAGGCATCGGGGTTCGTGAGTTCACAACGCAGATGAAGAAAATGATGGGCGCGGGTGGTCGGTAGGGCGCTTAGCGTTTCAATGGCCTCAAGGCTTGCCTTCAGGAACTTGCCCCGGGCGTTTCGGTCTTGTGACTCATCGCCCAGAACAACTGCATCGAAAACCGTTGTGATCCCAGCTGCTACAAGCTGAGCATCGTGAATAAAGAACGCCGAGGTACCAGGCCAGAAAACGCCCGGTCTTGGCATCATGTGCTTCTCGAGATTGTCGGTATGCAGCTCGACAAGACCAGGCATAAGCCAATCACCCTCGCAGTCCACCGCATCTCTAACAGACGAGAGGCCTGGTTGAATGTCTGAAATTTGTCCGTCTGGGTTGACAACAAGGCTGCCATAAATCACCTCGTTGGGCATCACCATCATCGCATTGGTAAAGACTGTCTGCATCAACCTAACTCTCCTTTTCGGACTGCAGTCCCACCACCCGTGCCTGCAGACCGCTCTCAATGGCCTCGCTATGAAAAGCGCCGACAAGGCAACAGCCTTGTTCCTTCAACTCATTTAATAAATCTAAAACCCTTTTCGCATTCTCGGGGTCAAGGGCTGCCGTTGGCTCATCGAGAAGAAGGAGCCGCCGTGGATGCACAAGGCTACTTGCCAAAGCAACCGCCAGATTCACGCGCTGCTGCTCACCCCCTGAAAAGGTTCTTGGAGCAACCTGCCAAAGCGATGCTGGAATCGCAAGCCTACGTAGAAGGACTTTCGCCTGCTGTTCTGCAAGGGGCTCGGAGAGTCCCTCACCAAGAAAAGGCTCGGTGACGAGCCGAAGACAGCCCACCCGCGGAACGGGCCGAAAGAACTGACTGACCATGGCGATATCGAGTCGGCGAAGTCGAAGCCAGCCCGAGGCATCAAGCTGCGCCAGATCGATCAGCTCGCCCGATGATTTCCTTAACAGAACACGGCTACCCTCCCCCAGTCGATAGCTTCCATAGAGACACCGAAGCAGGCTGCTTTTCCCTGTTCCTGAGGGGCTACGCAGACTGACGCACTCGCCCTCAAAGGCCTGAAGTTCAAGACCCTTAAAGACAGAAATGCGCTGAGACCCCTGTGCATGAATCACGAATTCCTTGTTCAGAGCTTCGATGTCTAAGACTGGCATGGTCACTGGCTTGAGTACCTAAAGAAGGGATGAGGCGACAAGCTGTTGGGTGTAAGCATGCTGGGGGTCTTCAAGCACCTGATCGGCAAGTCCCGCCTCCACGAGCTCGCCATTAAGCATGACCAAGATTCGGTCAGCAAGCATGCGTGCGACCCCTAGGTCATGGGTAACAAGAATCATGCTCAGACCTAATTGCGCTCGAAGTGTTTTGAGAAGGTCAAGTAGGCGCGCCTGCACAGAGACATCAAGACCTGTGGTGGGCTCATCCATAAATAAAAGACGTGGGCTCGAGATAAGGTTGGCAATAAGACGTAAGCGCTGTTGCATGCCACCTGAAAAAACTCTGGGCGACTCATCCATTCGGCTTGGGTCAAGTTCCACCCTTTGCATCCAGCTGGCAACCTCCGCACGAATCTTTCCGTAGTGACGATGCCCGTTCACCATAAGGCGCTCGCTTACATGTCCCCCAGCCGACACATGGGGACGCAATGCCTCATGACCGTGCTGCTGTAAAAACCCCCATTCGGTTCGCGAGAGCCTACGACGGTCTCGCTCTGAGAGACTTTGTAGATTCACCCAGCCCTGTCGGCTTTGATAACTAAGCCTGCCCGAATCGATGGACTGACGGCCTGCAAGCATGGATAACAAGGTGGACTTCCCAGATCCCGACTCACCGACAATTACAAGCGTTTCGCCAACACCGAGGTCCAGGCTTAGGTTGTCCACGGCCCTTAGGCGGCCAAAAGACTTGCATACACCCTCGGCCCTGAGAATGAGCGACGGGTCAACATTCATTGGGCTAAACCCTTTGCTCGAGCATTCGCTTGAACCTTGTCCTCACAGGCATCGGTGTCCGAGCATATAAACAGGCGTCCGCCTTCATCGTCTGCCACCATCTCGTCTAAAAAATGGTTGGTGGAGCCACATCGCGCACAGGCCACCGACCAACGTTGAACTTCGAAAGGATAATCTTCGAAATCAAGCGAGCGAACCTTGGTGTAGGGCGGAACGGCATAGACCCGCTTTTCCCTTCCTGCGCCAAAGAGCATAAGGGCTGGACTGCAATGAAGCTTGGGGTTGTCGAACTTCGGGATAGGCGATGGCGACATAAGCTGGCGCCCGTCAACCATCACGGGATAGTCGTAGCTGGTTGCAATCTCGTCGTGCTGCGCAATGTCCTCGTAAAGACGAAGTTGCATCGCGCCATAGTCTTGTAAGGCATGCATTCGCAGGCACTCAAGGGCCCGTGGCTCAATCCACCGCAGAGGCTCTGGAATGGGCACTTGGAAGACAAGAATCTGACCAGCCTTCAAGGGCTTTTCTGGGATGCGGTGGCGCGTTTGAATGATGCTGGCCTGCTCGGTCTTTGTGGTGGTGGCTACACCGGTAGTCTTTGCAAAAAACCTGCGGATATTCACCGCATTGGTGGTGTCGTCGGCGCCTTGGTCAATCACTTTCAAGCAGTCATTGGGTCCAATCACGGCAGCCGTCACTTGAATACCCCCTGTTCCCCATCCATAAGGTAATGGCATCTCACGGCCCGCAAAAGGCACCTGATGCCCAGGAATAGCAATGGCTTTTAACAGTGCCCGACGAATAAGCCGCTTGGTCTGCTCGTCAAGGTAGGCAAACGGGAGTTCATGCAGACGGGGGGTGGCAGTCATTCTTCTTGATCTTTTCCTGGAAAAGGAGGCGGTGCACCTGTCGCCGACCGCTTTTCCCGAATGCGTCTTAAAAGACTTAGCTCGGACTGAAAGTCAACATAATGCGGAAGCTTAAGATGCTGGACGAAGCCGCTTGCCTCCACGTTGTCGGCGTGGGCAAGAACAAACTCAAGGTCTTGTGCGGGAGCTCCGGTAGGCTCCCCAAGGGATTCCGATTGCAGGGCCCGGTCAACCAAGGCCATGGCCATGGCTTTTCGCTCTGCCCTTCCCGGAGCAAGGCCATAGCCGGTGGTGAACCGCCCCTCTTGGGGTTCAGCGGGCTGCGAGGAATCACTTGCATTGGGCAAGGCCATGAACTGCGTGATCATTTCGCACTCTGTAAGCAAGAGTTCGCCAATACCGACGGGCTCGTCGCTTTCAACCGTGGGGTCGATGAAGGACAAGGGTACTGTCACCGGTGTAAAGCCGCAGCGAATCTCGCCAACAAATGGGTGAGTCGAACCAAAGCCCCGCTGGGTCGAGTAGCCCAGTGCAAGAAGAAAACCCTCATCGGCGCGGGCAAGGCCCTGAAGCCAGGCTTCGCGAAGCATCGGAAACCTCATAGGGGACTGCGTGAGATCGGGGATGGTGTTAGCGGTTTCCCGATGGTCTGCTAACTGTTCTTTAGATACGGAATTGGGCTTTGCCTCGGGCAACGGCTCAAGCAGTCCTTCTTGGCGCAGGAACTGGGTAACACGGCCAAGCTCGGGGTAACAAACTTCCTGCTCTTCATTGGTCTGTCCAACTGCTAGAGCTTCTGAACTCGGACTGCCTGCAGTCGCAATCAAATCAGCAAGCCCAGACACCTCACCAAACGGTGCAGGCTCCATGAGAAGACGCTGACTGTAATCGGCTGTGGGACCAAGAATCTGTCCGCCAGGAACATCTTTGAAGATCGCAGAGATTCGTCGCTGCACCTGCATAAAACCTGTCTGCAGCGGCAGGGCACGTCCAATACGCTGAAGGCTAGTACGAAAGGCACGCAGAAGGAAAATAGCCTCAACAAGGTCACCCTGAGCACGCCGAATCGCCAAGGCGGCAAGCTCAGGGTCTAGCAGGTTGCCCTCGGCCATTACGCGATCTACAGCAAGGCCAAGCTGCTGAATAACCTGAATATCGTTGATTTCCTCTTGACTTAGGTCTGCGCTGCGCCAGCGCTGAAAGGCATCGAGCGAGGCCTCAATGGCCTTCTCACCACCCTTTACCGCAACATACATTCCTAGGTCTGCCCAGTGAATGCCCTGGCGGGCTGACGAGAAAAATGCAGGCGCGTACTGCGAGGCAGGGCCAAAACCCTCGCCTCGTGAATAAATACAATATCGATACCTAAAGGGTAAAGGCTCTGCTGCTGTCTACGCCAGTTCCAGAAAAGGCTCGACAGACCAAGGTCGTTCATCTGGCGCTCAGCAGAGATGCCTGGGCCTTCAAGCAAAAGACTAAGGCTTTGTGGGGAATCGCGACTGATACGACTAAACGTATCGTCCAGGGTCACAACCAGTGTGGATGAAGTCTCGGGCGCGAGTTCTTCCCCCACTTTAAGAGAGCCAAGAAAACTTAGAAGCTGATCATCCCGCTCCTTAAAGCGCAGACTTTCCGCATTCAAGAAAATAAAGTCTGCCTTCGCAGCGCTTTGAATACTCGCTCCAGAATAGAACCGGATTACCTCATTGGTCTGCGGAAAATCTTTGCTGTAGAAACTTACCTCGCTGTCAAGCAAGACTAAGGCAAGGCTCAAAAGCCCAGCAGGCTCGTTAGGTATGGGTTCGGCTGTAAGAACGAGCGACTGCCACAGCCCGGGCTCGGCCATGGCGGACATCAGGGCGCGGAAGGTTGCCTGACTGTCGGTAACAGGGGCACGAAA
>JAURFZ010000061.1 GCA_030834045.1 Burkholderiales bacterium | reverse complement strand
GGGTCGACGAGAACAATAAGATTGCGTTCGTTCTCGAGCGAGGCCTTATCGAGCCCAGCATTTAAAAATCGGCCTGGGAAATACTGTACGTGTTTAACCTGACCAGCAATCGGGGCACGATTAGAGTGCACATTAAAAACATTCATGAAGACACTAATTTTTAATGCCATTTCGTTTGTTACGGGATCCCTTTCGGGGCCAACATAGACCACACGACCATCTGCCGGTGCGGCAATGGCCTGAGGGTCCGATGGCCCGGTACGTGGGGGATCGCGGAAAAACTGAACGACAAAAATCGCAATAATCCACAGGGGAATGGCTGCGAGCTCGGCGCCAAGCCCGGTAACAATGACCGCAAGACTTACGGAGAGGGCGACAAACCCCCAGCCCTCTTTCGCAATGATGGGATGGGGGTAACGCTGAATGTCAGGCGAACTCAAGATAAGGTCTAGTTCTTGGTTTGATCGACAAGCTTGTTGGCTTTGATCCAGGGCATCATGGCACGCAACTTCTCTCCCACCTGTTCAATGGGATGCTCGGCCATAAGCCGACGGCGCGACAAAAGCGTGGGGGCCCCTGCACGGTTTTCCAAAATGAAGGCCTTGGCATACTCCCCGGTTTGGATACGTTCGAGGGCCTCTTTCATGGCGACCTTTGCCTCGGGGCCAACCACCTTTGGGCCTGTGACGTACTCGCCAAATTCGGCATTGTTCGAGATGGAGTAGTTCATGTTGGCAATGCCGCCCTCGTAAATAAGGTCGACAATAAGTTTAAGCTCGTGAAGGCATTCAAAGTAGGCCATTTCAGGGGCATATCCAGCCTCAACGAGAGTTTCAAAGCCCGCCTTAATGAGTTCAACCGTTCCCCCACAAAGCACAGCCTGTTCACCGAACAGGTCGGTCTCGGTCTCTTCACGGAAGTTGGTTTGAATAATGCCAGCCTTACCACCACCAATGGCGCTGGCATAGGCCAAGGCCATATTACGGGCATTGCCTGTGGTGTCCTGATGAACAGCAATAAGACAAGGAACCCCACCGCCTTGCGCGTAGGTGCCACGCACGGTGTGCCCTGGGGCCTTAGGAGCAATCATGATGACGTCCAGATCGGCCCTTGGTGAAACCTGACCGTAATGCACATTAAAGCCATGGGCAAAGGCCAAGGCGGCGTTCTGTTTAATAACGGGTGCAATGTCGGCCTGGTAAACCGATGCAATGGTCTCGTCGGGCATAAGAAGCATCACCAGGTCGGCGTCTTTCACGGCATCACGAATTTCAGCGACCTTAAGGCCGGCCTTGGCTGCCTTACCCCAGGAGGCACCTTCTTTACGAAGCCCAACCACAACGTTCATTCCGCTGTCATTTAGGTTTAGAGCATGGGCATGCCCTTGCGAGCCATAACCAATAATGGCAATGCGCTTACCTTTGATTAAGGAGAGGTCACAGTCCTTGTCGTAGAACACATTCATGGGGAGACGCCTTTCGCGGTGGTGAAGTACTTAAAACAATTAAACCCGCAGAACCCGGTCGCCACGGGCAATGCCCGAGGCCCCTGTTCGTACAGTTTCTAAAATGCAGTCGGACTCGAGGGCCTCAAGAAAACCATCGAGTTTGGAGCTATCGCCGGTGAGCTCAATGGTGTAGCTTTTGTCGGTGACATCAATGATACGGCCGCGAAAAATGTCGGCCATGCGCTTCATCTCCTCGCGCTCACGGCCCACGGCGCGAATCTTGACAAGCATAAGCTCACGCTCAATATGGGGCTGCTCGGCAAGGTCCATAAGCTTGACCACCTCAACAAGTCGGTTCAGGTGTTTGGTGATTTGCTCAATAACATCGTCCGACCCGCGAGTGACGATCGTCATGCGCGAGAGCGAGGGATCTTCGGTGGGGGCGACGGTTAAGGACTCAATGTTGTAACCGCGTGCCGAAAAGAGCCCCACAACACGCGACAAGGCCCCCGGCTCGTTTTCGAGCAGCACAGAAATAATATGTTTCATTGTTCTTATCCTTATCTGGCTTAGAGCTCTTCGGCACCTAAAAGCATTTCAGTAAGGCCTTTACCCGACTGCACCATGGGCCAGACATTCTCTGTTTGGTCGGTGATGAAGTCCATAAAGACAAGCCGATCTTTCAGCGCAAAAGCCTCGCGCACAGCACCTTCGACATCGGCCGGGTTGTCAATGCGCATGCCAACATGACCATAAGACTCGGCCAGCTTCACAAAATCGGGTAAGGAGTCCATGTAGCTCTCGGAGTAGCGGCTGCCATATTCAATTTCTTGCCACTGCCGAACCATGCCCAGATAACGGTTATTGAGGTTTACAATTTTGATGGGCAGGCGGTATTGATGGCAGGTGGAGAGCTCTTGAATGCACATTTGAATCGAGGCCTCCCCTGTTATGCAGACAGCCTCGGCTTCGGGGTTTGCGAACTTCACGCCCATGGCATAGGGCAGTCCTACTCCCATGGTGCCCAGCCCGCCAGAGTTAATCCAGCGTCGTGGTTTATCAAACTTGTAATACTGCGCCGCCCACATTTGGTGCTGGCCAACATCGGAGGTGACAAAGGCATCGCCCTTGGTATGACGCCAGACCGCCTCGACCACCGACTGCGGCTTAATAAAGGTATCGCTGGTCTTATAGGCTAAGCAATCTTTCGTGCGCCACTGTTCAATTTGTGACCACCAGTTTGAAAGGCCCTGAGAAGCAGGCTTCTCGCCGGCTTTGATCGACTCTTTCAAAATAGACAGAAGCTCAGCCATGACCTCTTTCACGTCGCCCACGATGGGAACGTCCACCTTGACCCGCTTGGAAATGGACGAGGGGTCGATGTCGATGTGAATGATTTTGCGCGGGTTCTGCGCAAAATGTTTGGGATTTCCAATGACTCGATCGTCAAAGCGCGCGCCAATAGCAACAAGAACATCGCAGTTCTGCATGGACATATTGCACTCGTAGGTTCCATGCATCCCGGGCATTCCAAGAAACTTCTTGTCGGTGGCCTTATAAGCACCAAGGCCCATGAGCGTGTTGGTGCAGGGGTAGCCCAGGAGATCAACCAGTTCATTGAGTTCTTTGGAGGCATTGGCAAGAATGACCCCGCCCCCGGTATAGATCATGGGGCGTTCGGCCGAGAGCATCATTTGCGCGGCCTTACGAATCTGCCCCGAATGGCCCTTCACCACAGGGTTGTAAGAGCGCATGGAAATAGTCTGCGGGTACTCGTACCTGCATTTGGCAATGGTGATGTCTTTAGGGACGTCAACAAGCACGGGGCCTGGCCTGCCTGTACTGGCGAGGTGGAAGGCCTTCTTCATGGTGACCGCCAGGTCTTTGACGTCTTTGACCAGGAAGTTGTGTTTGACGCAGGGCCGGGTAATACCAACGGTGTCGCATTCTTGAAAGGCGTCAAGACCAATGGCGTGGGTCGGTACCTGACCACTAATAATAACCATCGGGATGGAGTCCATATAAGCTGTAGCAATACCTGTAACGGCATTGGTTACCCCAGGCCCACTGGTCACAAGGCAGACCCCAACTTTTTCGCTGGAGCGAGCATAAGCGTCGGCAGCATGCACCGCGGCCTGCTCATGACGCACGAGGATATGCTGAATGGTTTTTTGTTTAAAGATTTCATCGTAGATGTAGAGCACGGCCCCGCCAGGGTAACCAAAGAGGTGCACTACTTTTTCTTCCTGGAGGCAACGCACCAGGATTTCAGCGCCAGTTAATTCCATGTGTTTCGGTCCTAAACAGTTCCAGAGTTCCCTGCCCGCCGGCGCCACCGAGCAGACTCGGCGACACAGACCTTGGTACGGGGCCTTTGAGCTGATGGATCGCGGGCGGAGAGTCTTTTTGGGACAACCGCCGACGGTATTCCTTTATCAGTCGCTCACCAATGGTTTTTGGCAAGCCTTAGATAATAGGTGGCTGCAATTATTCGGTCAAATCAGTTACGCCAAACGGGGTTGCGAACCCAAAGGTTTTTCTATGTACGGTGAATTAATTGGGTGCCCGCCATAAGGTCGTGCAGGGTCTGACGGTCCCGCCTAAAAAGTGGAACGAGCAGCCAGAGGCCCGTCACCAGACTAAGGGTCGCCCAGGCGAAGCGTTTAAGCGCCTGGACGCGGCTTACCGGACCTCCGGATTGGCGATCAACGAGCTTGATCTGAAGGGTCTGCATCGGAAGCGTGACCCTTCCAAGGCTCCAGCCCCAGACAAAATAGGCGGCAATGGCCCCATAAACGCAGAGCTGAAGACCTATTCGGCGCAGAAGTTCGTGCACGCCCTGCGCGTCTTGGCCGGGCTGTGCGGTGGTGGCGCCCTGTGGCGTACCGGCCTCAGCCGCCGTACTACCTAACCCTGGACCACTTGAGGTTGCGGCAGCCTCGGCGAGTGTTTCAGACGGTGGACTTCCCGTAAGGACGGTGTAAAGAAAGGCAACCACAAGCACTGGGCCCACCAGAAGAAAGACCTCGTAGCCCATGCCGACAAAGCGGCGCCAGATGGAGACAAAACGACGCTGGTCAGCTGGCACGGGGGCGAGCCACTGGCTACGCAACTGTGCCTTAGTGGACGATGCGCTCAAAGGACAAGACCCCTTCTTTTAGATCAACAGGAACGACATCATTGGGCCCAAAACGGCCCTGCAGAATGAGCTTAGCCACAGGGTTCTCAATACGCGACTGAATAGCACGCTTTAAGGGTCGTGCACCAAAGAGGGGATCAAAGCCCACCTTGGCAATCTCGTCGAGGGCTTCCTCAGACACCTCAAGCTGCATATCGCGCTCCGCAAGACGGGCGGCGAGACGCTGCAGCTGAATGCCCGCTATGCGCCGGACATGGTCCTGACCCAAGGCATGAAAGACCACAATTTCATCAATACGATTAATAAACTCAGGCCGGAAATGATTCTTCACTTCCTCCATGACGGCATATTTAATGTCTGCAAGTGGCTGGCCCGCCATGCGTTGAATTTCGTGCGAGCCTAGGTTCGAGGTCATGACCACCACGGTATTTCGAAAGTCCACCGTGCGGCCCTGACCATCGGTGAGCCTGCCGTCATCAAGCACCTGAAGCAGTACATTGAAGACATCGGGGTGCGCCTTCTCAACCTCATCAAGCAAAATCACGCTGTAGGGCTTACGCCGCACTGCCTCGGTTAAGGTGCCGCCTTGGTCATAGCCCACATAGCCTGGAGGCGCCCCAATAAGCCGTGAGACCGAGTGCTTTTCCATGAACTCGCTCATGTCGATGCGCACCAGATGGTCTTCGGCATCAAATAGAAACTGGGCCAAAGCCTTACAAAGCTCGGTCTTACCAACGCCTGTGGGACCAAGAAATAAAAAAGAGCCGTATGGCCGGTTAGGGTCGGAGAGCCCTGCTCGCGATCGACGAATAGCATCGGCTACCAAGGTTACCGCCTCATCCTGCCCCACGAGCCGATTGTGCAAGGTTGCCTCCATGTCCAAGAGCTTCTCTCGCTCCCCCTGCATCATCCGACTAACTGGAATACCTGTGGACCGCGAGACGACCTCAGCAATTTCCTCGGCACCCACCTGGGTTCGCAGCAGTTTGGGGCGCTGGGTACCAGGGGCGTTACGCCCACCGCTGTTCGCAATGTCATCAGCAGTCTTTAGCTTTGCCTCAAGTTCAGGCAGCCTGCCGTACTGAAGCTCGGAGACCTTTTGCCAGTCGCCCTTGCGCGTGTGCTGCTCGATCTCAAGTTTTGCACGCTCTATGTCTTCTTTGATGGACTGCGTGCCCTGCACTGCCATTTTCTCGGACCGCCAAATCTCTTCAAGGTCGGCTGCCTCGCGCTCAAGCTTGAGAATCTCTTCCTCGATAAGATCAAAGCGCTTCTTCGATGCATCGTCTTTCTCTTTGCGGACGGCCTCACGTTCAATTTTGAGCTGGATAAGCCGGCGATCGAGCTTGTCCATGGACTCGGGTTTGGAGTCGATCTCCATCTTGATACGGCTTGCAGCCTCATCAATAAGGTCAATAGCCTTATCGGGTAGGAAACGGTCGGTGATGTAACGATTGGAGAGCTCGGCTGCCGCAACAATAGCGGGGTCGGTTATTTCAACCCCATGGTGCAGTTCGTAGCGTTCTTGGAGGCCACGAAGTATGGCGATGGTGGCCTCAACCGAGGGTTCACCCACAACCACCTTCTGGAAACGTCGCTCAAGTGCTGCGTCTTTCTCGATGTACTTGCGGTATTCATCAAGCGTTGTGGCGCCGATACAATGCAGTTCGCCACGCGACAAGGCGGGCTTAAGCATATTGCCTGCGTCCATGGCGCCCTCGGCCTTACCGGCGCCAACCATGGTGTGAATCTCGTCGATGAACACAATGGGGTGGCTGCCTTGCTCGGACATGGCGGCCACATCTTTAAGCACGGCCTTAAGCCGCTCTTCAAACTCGCCGCGAAATTTGGCGCCAGCTAATAACGCTGCCATATCGAGGCTAAGCACCTTCTTGCCCTTTAAGCCCTCGGGCACCTCGCCATTGACGATGCGTTGAGCCAAGCCCTCGACAATGGCCGTTTTGCCGACGCCAGGCTCACCAATGAGTACCGGGTTGTTCTTCGTGCGCCTTTGCAGAATTTGAATGCAACGCCGAATTTCATCGTCACGACCGATCACAGGGTCAAGCTTGCCCAAAGTGGCCCGCTCGGTTAAGTCAATGGTGTATTTTTTCAGTGCCTCGCGCTTTTCTTCCGAGTCGGGCGCATCCACCGTGCCGCCGCCGCGAACGGCCAGTATGGCAAGTTCAAGATTTGAACGAGTGACACCACCCTCGCGCAGCAACTTGCCCGCCTCGATCTTGTCGTCAACCAAGACCAACAAAAAGAGCTCGCTGGCAATGAACTGGTCGCCCCGCTTTTGTGATTCCCGGTCGGTAAGGTTTAGCAATCGACTAAGGTCGGAGCTAATGGTGAGTTGCCCGCTGGGCTGCGCAAGCTTTGGAAGACGCTCAAGCCCCTGCCGAGCCTCTTGCGTCAGTTTTTGCACATTACCGCCTGCGCGGGCTAGCAGAGACCGGGTCGAGCCTTCGGGCTGCTCAAGCAAGGCAAGCAGAAGATGCATAGGCTCGATGGCCGTGTTGTCCTGGCCAATAGCTAGGCTTTGGGCATCGGCCACAGCCTGCTGAAAGGCCGTGGTCAGTTTTTCAAGTCGCATGGATCATCCTTCCAAATTGTAGGCAGCCTTTCGACTGCGATTACCTTAGAAGGTGGGGGCAAAAACCAGAAAATCAAGCCTTGGGCAGGGTGACACCGGTCTGACCCTGGTACTTTCCTGCGCGGTCTTTGTAAGAGGTTGCGCAGACTTCGTCGCTTTCAAAGAAAAGCATCTGTGCGCAACCCTCGCCCGCATAAATTTTCGCAGGAAGTGGTGTGGTGTTCGAGAACTCAAGGGTCACGTGGCCCTCCCATTCGGGCTCAAGCGGGGTGACATTCACCACAATGCCCACCCGAGCGTAGGTGGACTTGCCAAGGCAGACCACCAGGGTGGACCGGGGAATACGGAAGTACTCAACCGTGCGGGCAAGCGCAAAAGAGTTCGGTGGAATGATGCATTCGTCGGCCTTTAAATCGACAAAAGAGCGGACATCGAAGTTCTTCGGGTCGACAATGGTGCTGTTGATGTTAGTGAAGATCTTAAATTCGTCGGCACAGCGCACGTCGTAGCCATAGCTTGATGTGCCATACGAAATCATTCGGCCGCGGGGGCCCTCGCGCACCTGATCGGGCTCGAAGGGTTCAATCATGCCGTGGTC
>JAURFZ010000060.1 GCA_030834045.1 Burkholderiales bacterium | reverse complement strand
CGAAGGACCCGGGTTAGGCGCGGGGTCGACAGCTTGCGGGTCGCCGCCTCGTAGGCATGCAGCACCGAGCGCATCAGGGCATCGAGCCCCTGACCACGGCGGGCGGAAATAAAGTGGGTTTTTGCCCAATACAGAAAAGGTAGCTTGCGACCCAGAAGCCGCTTGGCCTCTTCGCGGGCAGCGAAATCAATGCCATCCCACTTGTTCACGGCCACCACCAGGGCGCGCCCCGCCTCGGTAATAAAGCTTGCAATCTGGGCGTCTTGATCAGAAATATCTTGCTGGGCATCAAGCACCAGAATGACGACGTTTGAGGACTCGACGGCCTGAAGGGTTTTAATGACTGAGAACTTCTCAATGGTCTCAAAGACCCGGCCACGTCGTCGCAGCCCAGCGGTGTCAATGAGTCGAAAGGGTTGGTCATTGAACTGAAATTCAATCTCAATGGCATCGCGTGTGGTTCCCGGTTGATCAAAGGCGATCACACGCTCTTCACCCATCAGGGCATTCACCAGGGTGGACTTGCCCACGTTCGGACGCCCAACAATGGCAAGCCGCAACCCCCTATCAAACTCGGCTTCATCCTGACCAGTCTCCAAGGCCCCTTCAGCCTTCGATTCCAGATCGGAGTCCAGGGCATCCACATCGGCTTTGGCTTCAGGTACGAGCAGCCCAAGCGCTCTGTCGATCAGCGCATGCACCCCGTCGCCATGGGCGGCTGATAGGGCATGCGGCTCACCGAGACCGAGTTCGTAGAACTCCGACGTGCGACCCTGGGCGGTGAGGCCTTCAAGTTTGTTGACAGCCAAAATAACCGGCCGGCCCGCGCGCCGAAGCCTCTGGGCTATGCGATGGTCCTGCCCCGTAAGACCCTCGCGACCATCGGTTAGAAAAATAGCGACATCGGATTCTTGAAGGGCCTGCTCGGTCTGCTTTGCCATCTCGGCAAGAATGCCGTCTTTCGCAATGGGCTCAAAACCCCCTGTATCAACGACCAGGTAGCCACCGGGCCCAAGCCGTCCCTCACCAAAATGACGGTCACGGGTAAGACCCGGTAGGTCGGCGACCAAGGCGTCGCGCGACCTTGTGAGCCGGTTAAAGAGCGTTGACTTGCCTACGTTGGGGCGCCCTACAAGGGCGAGGACCGGCTTCACGGTCGCAAAAGCGAAACCCTGCCTGCCTGCGTCTGCACAAGTAGCCCTTCGGTTGTTGTCACCATGGGCCCCGAGGGGCGGCCCGCCTCAAGCCGAAGGCGACCAACCAGAGCTCCGGTTTGAAGATCCATTGCATGCAGGTAGCCTTCGCTGTCACCCAACCAGGCTGCGCCTGCTAAAAGAACAGGGGCCGAGAGCTGCCGAAGGAAAAGAGCATTGTTTGTCCAGGCCCGCTCGCCTGTGCGGCGGTTAAATCCCGAAACACGATCGCTGGTATCCACCGCAATAAGCCAGTCTTCATTGGCGGCAATGGGTAGAGCCAGGGCAAACGATTTCTGCCATAGGCTGCGCCCATTTGCCGACTGCCGGCAGCCCACCGCATTCTGATAGGCGCCAAAACACACGGCATCTGATAGAACAATGGGTGCACCAAGCAGATCGGAGATGCGTTCCACTTCGTTACTGCCACGCGGCACTACCACCTGAGACTCCCAGCGCACGGCCCCATTGGAGGCATTGAGCCAGAGCAAACGACCGGCAGGCAGACCCGCCAGAAGGTCGGTTGGGCCAAGGGGTTCGTTAATGGCGGCGGCGGCGGGGCTTGAGGCAACCCGAAGGCCCGACTCGCCATGCAAGACGAGGCTTGGCAAGGTTCGCTGCAAAAGCCAGCGACGGTTGCCTGTCTCTTGGTCAAAGCCCACAAGTCGGTTGTCGGCAAGCCTTACCGCCACGACACCGCTGCTTATGGCAGGCCTTTCAAAGGAAACACCGCCCATGGGCTGACGCCAACGAACCTTGCCCTTGGCATCAACCAAGACAAGTTCGCCTGCCCGTGTGACCACGGCATAGTGCCCTTCGGCACTGGCTGCACCCGTTCCAACGCCGGCGGCCAAGGCCTCGTTCAGACTAAGGCTCCAAAGCCTTTGACCCGTTCCTAAGGCAAAGGCCTGCAACTCACCGGATCGACCCGCCACCACCGCCATGCCGGCCGAGACGGCTGGACTGAATGCACCTTGACCTGAGGCCGAGCTCCCTAGGGATGGGGCGGGATCGCTTGGCTGACTCCAGACGGTGCGCAGGGTTGTACGCTCGTCAATGTTTGAAAGACTTGCAGGCTTGAGCTTAGGCGAACTTGAACAGGCGGTTAGGCCCGCAAGGCACAACCCAAGGCCCAGGCAATAGAGAGTGGAGCGAAGGGGATGGAATGTTTTCATGAAAGCCATTATTGCCTGACCGCCGGCTCGGCCATAAACGAGGGCAGGCTTGCCAGTTTGCGCGAGACCAGGTCGGCGGCGGCAGACTTGGGCGGTTCGCCCCCCCAGGCGGCTAGGGCCGCTTTCCAGGCGGTGCGAGCCTCATCGTTACGGCCCAAGAGCACAAGGGCATCGCCGCGACGATCGTTCACCTGGGCGAGCATGGCCTCGATCGGCTCGGCTTCATTCAATACGTTAAGTGCCTTTTCAAGCTGGTTGAGGTCGATGTAAAGGCTCGAAAGCCGAAGACGTGCAATCCACGCAAGACCCTCGTCGGAGTGGTCTTTAATGGGCTCGAGCCATTCGGCGGCCTTCTCAAGGCTGCCCGCGCCCACCAGAGACTTCGCCATACGCATGGCTGCCAGGGCATGGTGCATGCTGCCCTCGTGATCGGCTGCAAGGGTTGTGGCAAGCGCCTCTGCCTTGGTTGCATTCTGCTCGGCAATGGCCTGCTCAAACTCGGTAAGAAGTCGCGAAGCCTTCTCCCCTTGATGGGCCGCATACGCTTGGTAGCCCTGATAGCCACCAAAGCCCAGGGCAATAACAAGCACGGCAGCAAAAATAAACCGCCCGTTGTCCCGCCAGAAGCCCTTAATGGCAGCCATCTGTTCTTGTTGCTCAAGGTCTTCACGCATGGTCTTGCTCTCTCCTGTCCATAGTGGCCAATAACTGGGAAACAGGCATGGTAGCCTGCTGGCCCTGCCCGCGAAGCGGCTTCACGGTGACCTCGCCGGCAAGGCTTTCGTCCTCACCAATAAGAAGGGCTAAGTCGGCCCCACTGCTGTCGGCCTTTTTCATCTGGGATTTTGCGCTGGTCTGGCCTGGATCAAAGACCACCTTAAGGCCTCGGTCACGCAACTGCTCAGCAAGCTTGAAGGCGGGTTCACAGGCGCCTTGGCCAAAATGAATAAGGTAGGCATCGGGCGCTTGCGGGCTTGCAAGGCCCTGAGCCTCCTGCACCAACAGAATAAGGCGCTCTGCACCAATTGCAAAGCCTGTTGCCGCAGCAGGCTTGCCGCCCATACGCTCAACCAGGCTGTCGTAGCGCCCACCACCACAGACCGTGGCCTGGGCCCCAAGCCGATCGGTCACCCATTCAAAGACAGTGAGATTGTAGTAGTCGAGACCGCGCACAAGCCGAGGGTTGAGTTCGAAGGCAATGCCCTGGTCTTCTAGCGATTTCAAAAGACGCTGCTGAAAATGCTTGGCATGCTCTCCAAGGAATTCGGGGAGCTGAGGGGCCAAGCGAATAAGCTCGGCCATCTCGGGGTTTTTTGAATCCAGAATTCGTAGGGGGTTGGAGCCAAGGCGCCTCTGGCTGTCCTCGTCAAGCTGACTGTGATGCGACTGAAAGTACTGAACCAAGGCCTCGCGATGCCGGGCACGGTCCTCGGGCATGCCAAGGGAATTGAGCTGCAGTTTGGGCGCGAACGAACCGGTAAGCCCCAATGCCTTAAAGAGGCGGGTCACCATAAAAATTTGTTCGGCGTCGGACTCGGGTTGGTCAAAGCCAAGGGCCTCAACGCCAAACTGGTGAAACTGACGATACCGGCCTTTCTGCGGACGCTCGTGGCGAAACATAGGCCCGAAATACCAGAGCCTGCGAGGACCGTCGTACAAAAGGTTGTGCTCAATCGCAGCCCGCACCACAGCAGCGGTGTTTTCAGGTCTAAGGGTCAGGGCCTCGCCATTGAGTGCGTCGGTGAAGCTGTACATTTCTTTTTCAACGATGTCGGTCACCTCCCCGATGGCGCGCACAAAAACGGGGGTTGACTCCACAATGGGCGTGCGAATAGGCCTGTAGCCGTACTGACGAAAGACCTCTGAGACCTTTGACTCAACCTGCTCCCAGACTTCGGCCTGCTCGGGCAGAAGGTCGTTCATGCCCTTCACAGCCGAGAGCTTACTGTTCACGCCGCAGAACCCTTGTTCGCCTTGTCAGCCGTGCCATAGCGCGTAACCACGTAATCGGCCACCATGGCCTGGAACTCTTCCGCGATGCGGTCACCCTTCAAGGTTGGCCCACGTTCGCCATCAATATAAACGGGCGCCACAGGCTGCTCGCCTGTACCGGGAAGGCTGATACCGATATTGGCATGCTTGCTTTCTCCCGGGCCGTTCACGACGCAGCCCATCACAGCCACATTCATAGACTCCACCCCGGGGTAGTGCTTTCGCCAGACAGGCATCTGATCGCGCAGGTAGGTCTGCACCTTGTCGGCAAGTTCTTGGAAGAAGGTGGAGGTGGTACGACCACAGCCCGGGCAGGCAATGACCAGGGGAGTGAAGGCCCTTAAGCCAAGCACCTGCAGCATTTCCTGGGCGACAACCACTTCTTTTCGACGGTCACCACCGGGCTCGGGAGTAAGCGAGACGCGGATGGTGTCGCCAATACCTTCTTGCAGAAGAACGGCCATGGCTGCCGTGGAAGAGACAATGCCTTTGCTGCCCATGCCAGCCTCGGTTAGGCCAAGGTGCAAGGGGTAATCACAACGGCGAGAGAGTTCGCGATAGACAGCAATAAGATCTTGCACCGCGGAGACTTTGGCAGAAAGCACAATTTGATTCTCGGGCATGCCCCAGGCCACCGCCTGCTCGGCACTCTGCAACGCCGAACTCACAAGAGCCTCGCGCATTACAGCCTGAGCGTCCCAGGGCTCGGCCCGGCAGGCGTTTTCATCCATAAGACGCGCCAGCAGTTCTTGGTCAAGGCTGCCCCAGTTCACACCAATGCGAATAGGCCGGTCAAACCGCAAGGCCGCCTCAATCATGGCCCCAAACTGGCTGTCGCGCTTGGCGCCTCGGCCCACATTACCTGGGTTAATTCGATACTTCGAAAGCGCAGTGGCACACTCAGGCACCTCGGCCAAGAGCTTATGGCCATTGAAATGAAAGTCGCCCACCAGCGGAACAGCGCAGCCCATTTTGTCGAGCTGCTCGCGTATGGCTGGCACCTCGCGGGCGGCCTCGAGGGTATTGACAGTAATACGTACAACCTCGGAGCCGGCAAAGGCAAGGTCGCGCACCTGAATAGCCGTTGCAATGGCGTCGGCCGTGTCCGTGTTGGTCATGGACTGCACCACCACTGGGGCGCCCCCCCCCACGAAAACCTTGGTGTCGCCCCACTGGAGCTTCACCTGTTTGGTCTGTCGGCGCGGCAAGGAGCCGCAAGTCATGGGCTGGCTTAGGCAGTTCAAGGCGGTGGTTGGTGTTGTTTCGCTAGGCATGATGGGTTGACGATGTCTCGTGAGAACCAAGGGCAAGACCTTCAGCCCCGGCGTCAAGCCGCCGAAGCCGAATAAGAGTTCGGTCTTGTATGTCGCCAGCCAGTTGGCCGCAGGCGGCATCAATGTCGTCGCCGCGGGTCTTTCGAACCGTGGCCACCATGCCAGCGGCCTGCAAGGTCTGAGCGAACTGCCTCACCCTTTCAGCAGGTGATCGCCGAAAGCCCGAGGCAGGAAAGGGGTTGAAGGGAATGAGATTGAACTTGCAATAAAGCTTGGCCTGGGTCACCAAAGAAACGAGCTCGCGCGCATGGTCTTGGCTGTCGTTAACGCCTTCGAGCATCACGTACTCAAAGGTGATGAAGTCGCGAGGACCCGACCGCAGATACAGCCGGCAGGCAGCGAGCAGTTCGGCCAGGGGATACTTTTTGTTTAACGGCACAAGCCTGTCGCGAAGCGGGTCGTTCGGTGCGTGCAGGGAGACGGCCAAGGCAACGGGGCATTCTGCGGCAAGGCGCTCAATAAAGGGTACGACCCCCGAGGTGGAGACGGTGACTTTGCGACGCGAGAGACCATAGCCATTGTCATCAAGCAGAATTTGCAACGCTCCCCGTACCGCCTCGTAATTCAACAAGGGCTCACCCATGCCCATAAAGACAACATTAGAGACGGCTGCGCGACGGCCTGAAGGATCAAGCAGCCGATTGGCCATGCGCACCTGTCCAATTATTTCAGCCGTCGATAAGTTTCGGGCAAAACCCTGATGGCCCGTTGAGCAAAAGCCGCAGGCCACGGTGCAGCCGGCCTGCGAGGAGACACACAGGGTTCCACGATCGTCCTCGGGAATGTAGACCGTTTCAATGGCGTTACCCTGCCCTGCATCAAGCAGCCATTTGCGCGTGCCATCAACCGATTGGTGATCACGAAGAATAGGAAGCTCACGAAGTTCGGCCCGACCATTGAGTTGATCGCGAAGGCTCTTGGCGAGGCTTGTCATGGCCTGGAAGTCTGTTGCCCCGTGCTGATGCACCCATTTGAAAAGCTGACGCGCACGAAAGGCCTTCTCGCCCAGGCCTTCCACCCAGCCCTCGAGCTCATCGCGCGTGAGCCCTAATAGATTCGTAAGGCCTGAGTCTTTCGCGGCCCCAGAATGGGCGGCGGTAAGTTGGGCATTGGGCATGCGCTACAACCTAAAGAGACCTATGCCGGTCGCGCGGGCTGGGGCTAGCGCCCAAAAACCCCCATGCTGGGGAAGAAGTAGGCAATTTCTTGGGCTGCTGTGTCGGGGCCGTCGGAGCCATGCACCGCATTAGCATCGATGCTGTCGGCAAAGTCAGCCCGAATGGTTCCCGGGTCGGCCTTCTTGGGGTCGGTTGCGCCCATAAGCTCACGGTTTTTGGAAATGGCGTTCTCGCCCTCAAGCACCTGGATCATCACCGGCCCCGAAATCATGAATGCAACCAGTTCACCGAAAAAAGGACGCTCCCTGTGCACCGCATAAAACCCCTCGGCCTGGGCACGCGAAAGGTGCATCATTTGGGCAGCAATGACTTTAAGCTCGGCCTTCTCGAAGCGGCTGTAGATCTGTCCGATCACGTTCTTGGCGACTGCATCGGGCTTGATGATTGACAGGGTGCGCTCTACCGCCATGATTTCATTCCTTTTTTAATAAAAATTGAATTTTTACGAAGACTGGTGCTCTAAGTATCATTGAAGCTGGCAGACGGATGACCCGAAGCAGGAAACATCTTTGGCTTAAAGGGTTATTAAGCCGCGAAGCCTTGATTTACAATGAAGACCTGAGATTATATCGCTTGGATTACTTGCAAAGGAGATCAACCGCAATGTTCCCTCAACTCAACCCCGCCTCACGTTCCGATCGAGTCCTATCGGCCTCACAGAACAAGGTACTTCGCAACACTTACTTGCTGCTGGCGGCCACCATGGTGCCAACTGTGCTTGGCGCATGGGTTGGCATTTCCTCTGGGTTCTCGTTGTTCGCAGGCAGCCCCTTCATCAGTTTCATCCTTTTCATGGCAATAGCCTTTGGGTTTTTCTATGCCATCGAGAAGACCAAGCACAGCCCCTTAGGTGTTTACCTCTTGCTGGGCTTCACCTTCTTTATGGGCCTCATGCTCTCGCGTCTGCTTGGCTATGCTCTGGGGCTAGGCAATGGCGCTCAGCTTATTGGGCTTGCTGCCGGCGGAACGGGCGTGG
>JAURFZ010000005.1 GCA_030834045.1 Burkholderiales bacterium | reverse complement strand
CTTAGGGCGAGCCCGACCGCCGCAACCTGGCAATCGACAGGGTGGGGGTACGCGGTCTACGCTACCCAGTATTGGTTCAGGCAAACGGCCAAGCCCAACCCTCGGTTGCGGAGTTCGAACTCTCTGTTTCCTTGCCGGCTGGCCAAAAAGGAACCCATATGTCTCGTTTTGTAGGCCTTCTAGAGGCTATGAGCAAAGAGGCAATATGTCTTTCTCCCGCCAGCCTTAGAAAGCTCTCCAAAGATATGGTGGCTATGCTTGAAGCCCGCGACGGCAGCTTTAACTGCTCGTTCCCGTTTTTTATTCGCAAGACGGCACCCGTAAGTGGGGTTCAAAGCCTTATGGACTACAAGGTTGCGCTTTCCTGCGAAGTCCAGGGCGGCGAACCAAGCCGGCTTGGCGTCTGCCTGAAGGTTCCGGTGAAGAGCCTTTGCCCGTGTTCGAAAGAGATCTCCGACTACGGGGCCCACAATCAGCGCTCCGAGGTGACGGTTGAGGTTTTTCTAAATCCCTTGCAGCCTAGTCCCAGCCTGGAGTCTTTGATTCAGGTTGTCGAGGCACAGGCATCGTGCGAGCTCTGGGGCTTGCTTAAGCGGCCCGATGAAAAGTACGTAACCGAGAAGGCCTACGACAACGCCAAGTTTGTTGAAGACCTTGTACGCGATGTTGCCTTGTCTATTCGAAGCATAGAGGCTGTGGAAGGCTTTCGTGTTGAGGCCGAGAATTTTGAGTCCATTCACAACCACTCGGCCTGGGCGCGTATTCTGGGCTAGCCTAACTAGTCTCTGAAGTTCCCAAAGCCAAGGGGTAGGTCGGTGACCTCTTTTTTAAGCAGGTTAATAACAGCCTGCAGATCATCGCGCTTTGTGCCTGTAACCCTTACAGCGTCCCCCTGAATAGAAGCCTGAACCTTCATTTTGCTGTCTTTAATTATTCGAACAATTCGCTTGGCATCATCACCGGCAATGCCGTGACGAACAGCAATAAGCTGTTTAACACGGTCGCCTCCAATTTTTTGAATCTCAGCCGGCTCAAGAAAACGGACATCGACATTTCGTTTTGCAGCCTTGCTCAACAAGACATCTCGTACCTGGCCTAATTGAAATTCGCTGTCAGCATAGGCGGTGAGTTCACGGTTGGCCTGTTCAACTTTGGCAGACGAGCCTTTGAAGTCAAACCGGGTGGTAATTTCTTTCATGGACTGCTCGACAGCGTTACGCACCTCGTTAAGGTCCGCCTCAAGGGTCGCATCAAACGATGGCATGGCTTTCCTTTCTATACATAATGATGGTGGTATGTGAAGACATGCGCCTTGCGCCTCAAGGTCATTTTAGCGGCGCTTCTTTGCAGCAATGCGCATGCGAAGCGCATTGAGCTTGATGAAGCCTGAGGCATCGGCCTGGTTGTAAGCGCCCCCATCGTCATCAAAGGTGGATATTCGCGCGTCGAACAAGGAGTAAGGGCTCTCGCGCCCTGTAACAATTACATTGCCTTTGTGGAGTTCGAGCCGCACACGGCCCGTAACATTTTTCTGAGTGTGATCAATCAGTGTCTGAAGTGTGAGTCGCTCGGGCGACCACCAGTAGCCATTGTAAATAAGCTCGGCATAGCGGGGCATGAGGTCATCTTTAAGATGGCTAACCTCGCGGTCAAGCGTGAGCGACTCAATGGCCCGATGGGCACGAAGAAGAATGGTTCCGCCCGGGGTCTCGTAGCAGCCTCTCGATTTCATTCCAACGTAGCGGTTTTCCACAAGGTCAAGGCGACCCACGCCATGCTTTCCGCCAAGCTGATTAAGCGTGTGAAGCAGTTCGTGCGGTTTTTGCTTTTTGCCGTCAACGGCAACCAAGTCACCCTTTACAAAATCCAGGCTGACCTCTTGCGCCTTTGCGGGAGCCTTATCGATAGGTACCGTGAGCCGCCACATACCCGTCTTGGGTGGCGCCCGATTGGGGTCTTCAAGCAGGCCACCCTCGTAAGAAATGTGCAGCAGATTGGCATCCATTGAGAAAGGGGCCTCGCCCTTACGCTTTTTGTAATCAACCGGTATACCGTGCTCGTCGGCGTAGGCAAGTAGCTTGTCTCGGGAAAGAAGATCCCATTCTCTCCAGGGCGCGATGATTTGAACGTTTGGCATCAGTGCATAGGCGCCAAGCTCAAATCGGACCTGGTCGTTGCCCTTGCCTGTGGCGCCATGGGAGATGGCATCTGCTTTCTCCTGACGCGCAATGTCAACCAAATGCTTGGCGATTAGAGGCCGTGCAATCGAGGTTCCAAGAAGGTACTCGCCCTCATAGACCGTGTTGGCCCGAAACATCGGGAAGACGAAGTCACGAACAAACTCTTCGCGCAGGTCTTTAATATGGATTTTCTTAACGCCGAATTTCTTGGCTTTTTCTCGGGCGGGTTCAAGCTCCTCGCCTTGGCCGATATCAGCGGTAAAGGTAATGACCTCGCAGTTGTACTCATCCTGCAGCCATTTCAGAATGACCGAGGTGTCGAGCCCTCCCGAGTAGGCCAGAACGACCTTCTTAATGCCTTTTTTAGCCATAAAACTTATGAACTCCTATTTGAAGTAGTGGACAGACTTGGTTGGCAGGAAACTTTTATTTTTTGGTGAAGCCTTTTACTGGTCGTCCAATAACTCGCCCCGCAACAAAAACTCCATCAGAGCCTTCTGGGCATGAAGCCTGTTCTCGGCCTCATCCCAGACGACGGACTGTGGACCATCAATGACCTCTGCTGCCACCTCCTCGCCTCGATGGGCAGGCAGGCAGTGCATAAAAAGGGCCCCAGGCTTGGCAGCAGCAAGCATATCGGTGTCCACGCACCAGTGTTCAAAGGCCTTGCGCCGCACCTCGTTCTCGGCCTCAAAGCCCATGCTTGTCCAGACATCGGTGGTCACGAGGTCGACTCCAGCCACAGCCATCATAGGGTCTTGGAACTCGGTGAAGTGTCCTGTGGAATGTAAGCCAGCGCGTTCGGGCTCAACTTCGTAGCCGGGGGGAGTCGAGACATGCACCTGGAAGTTCAGAATTTCTGCAGCCTGAAGCCATGTATTGCAGACATTGTTGGAGTCGCCGATCCAGGCAACGGTTTTACCCTCAATGCTGCCCCGGTGTTCAATAAAGGTAAAAAGATCAGCAAGAATTTGGCAAGGGTGGTACTCGTTTGTGAGACCGTTAATTACCGGTACTCTGGAGTGGGCTGCAAATCGCTGAATGATCTCTTGGTCAAAGGTGCGGATCATGACGAGGTCACACATCCGAGAGATCACCTGAGCTGCGTCCTCTACGGGCTCCCCGCGTCCCAACTGGGTGTCGCGGGTATTGAGGTAGATAGCTGCGCCGCCAAGCTGGTGCATTCCAGCCTCAAATGAAAGGCGGGTTCGTGTAGATGCCTTTTCAAAAATCATTACCAATGTACGGTCTTGTAAGGGCATGTGGCGAACGTAGTTCTTAAACCGCGACTTCAAGATGGCGGTTCTCTTGAACAGGTACTGATACTGCGCCTGGGTGAAGTCTTTGAACTCAAGAAAGTGCTGCATTTTATTGCCCCTTAACAAGCCTTAGCTCCCTGGCTTTTCAAGAAACCCTTTGATGACTGGAATAAGTCGATTTACCAGCTCGGAGGCCTCCTCGGCATTGACGGTTAGGGGCGGTAGAAGTCGAACCACACGGTCGGCCGTGACGTTAATAAGAAGCCTTGCCCTCAGAGCACGCTTCACTATCTCCGCACACGGTCTGTCAAGCTCAATGCCAATCATGAGCCCCTGACCTCGAATGTCCGAAATCGCGGCCTCGCCCTCAAAGGCTTTTTCTAGCGCTGTCCGGATCTGTTGCCCGCGGGCGGTCGCATTTTCTAGCAAGTCCTCATCTTCAATAATGGCAAGCGTGGACAGGCCCGCGCGCATTGCAAGTGGATTCCCGCCAAAGGTTGTGCCGTGACTTCCAGGTGTAAAAAGGGATGCCGCCTTTCCGTGGGCCACGACCGCACCAATGGGTACGCCAGACCCAAGGCCCTTGGCTAGCGGCATGACATCGGGCGTGACATCCGCCCACTGGTGTGCAAACCACCGACCCGTTCGCCCAATACCGCACTGAACCTCGTCAAGCATAAGCAGAACGTCGTACCGGTCGGCAATAACCCGTAGGCCCTTTAGGAATTGAACTTCTGCGGGACGGATACCACCTTCCCCCTGAATGGATTCAAGAAAGATCGCGCTTACCTGCTGCTTGTCGCGAAGGGTTTGCTCAATGGCGCCGAGGTCGTTGAGCGGGAGGTGGGTAAAGCCCTCCACCAATGGCTCAAAGCCCTTGTGCACCTTGGGGTTAGCTGTCGCTGAGAGGGTTGCGATCGAGCGTCCATGGAAGCTGTTATTAAAAACAATCACTTCAGGCCGATCAAAACCCTTGTTATGACCGTGGAGTCGTGCGAGTTTTAAAGCGGCCTCGTTTGCCTCAAGCCCGGAGTTGCAGAAAAACGCGTTGGTCATGCCTGAGAGCGACACAAGCCTTTGCGCAAGCTGAGTCTGCAGAGGAATCTGATAAAGATTAGAAGTATGAATAAGAGTTGCCGCCTGCTCTGCAATATCCTTCACGAAGCGCGGGTGGGCATGCCCCAGTGTGTTGACGGCAATGCCGGAGAGCCCGTCGAGGTAGGCATCACCCTTGTCGTCATATAACCAGGAGCCCTGACCGCGTGCGAAGCCGAGATCAAGTCTGGCGTAGGTCTGCATCAAGGGACTCATTAAGAAAGCCTCACAACAAATAAAAAAACGCCACTGGCGGTGAAAGTCAACATGGCTTGGGTGCAGTGCAACATCTCGATGATCAAACTGCTAGCATAGCGGTTTATTGATTGTTCATTCATGGCAGAGCTATTTCTAATCGAGGGGAGAACCAACGCAGGCAAGCCCTTTCGACCGAGCGACTGGGCCGAAAGGCTGGCTGGTGTTTTGTCAGCTTTTCGCCCTGGGTATCGAAGCGGCGTGGGAGCTGGATTCGGTCAGACCACCGCCGGTTATTCCCCTTACGCTCAGCCTGTGGTTGTCGCAGGCCTGAAGTGCGTTGTTGTTGACACTCGAGTGAAAGACCTTGAGCCCATGGCCTGGGAGTTTATCTGCGGGTTTGCCAGGGATAACGATCTTCCTATGGTGGCTGCCTGCCTGCTTGAAGAGGGCTACAGTCCTCGTCTTACGCCGCCGCAATTGCAGCAAAAAGTCTCGAGGTAATTTCCTCGACCGTTCCAATACCGCTGATACTTGCGAGCCTGGGTGCTTGCGGAACTCCGGTGGATGACCAGTTCGAATAGAAATCGACCAGGGGTTTCGTCTGCAGGTGATAGACCTCAAGGCGTTTGCGAACAGTCTCCTCGCGGTCGTCATCACGTTGAATAAGTGCCTCGCCCGTATGGTCGTCATAGCCTTCAACCTTTGGTGGGTTGAATTGAATATGGTAGGTACGGCCACTGGCCACATGCACACGCCTGCCACTCATGCGTTCAATGATGTCCTTATCGCTGACCTGAATATCAACCACCCAGTCAAGTCCAACCTGCGCAGCCTTCATGGCCTCGGCCTGAGGAATGGTGCGTGGAAAGCCATCGAACAGATAGCCCTTCAGGCAGTCGGCCTCCTTGAGCCTCTCCTTCACCAAGTTAATGATGATGTCGTCACTGACAAGCCCTCCGGAATCCATAACCTTTTTGGCCTCGATGCCAAGCGGTGTTCCAGCCTTTACCGCTGCACGCAGCATGTCACCCGTCGAGATTTGCGGAATACCAAACCTATCTTTAATGACGTTGGCCTGAGTTCCTTTTCCCGCGCCGGGGGCTCCCAGCAGAATAATTTTCATGGTGACGTGTCTCCCCCTTCGAAGCTGGGTGGTTTTAAAAGTTTTATTTACCCATGATTATAAGCCGCCCGCCCAGAGCGCCCGCACACGTTCGAGGTCTTCGGCGGTATCAACCCCTGCAGCTGGGGCCTGCCTCAAACATTTCACTACAATATAGTGGCCATTTTCGAGCCAACGCAATTGCTCGAGGCGTTCGAGTTGCTCAAGGCGGCCTTCTGACCACTGACCGTACATGCGAAGGGCACCCGCACGGTAGGCATAAAGCCCAATGTGACGAAGCGCGCCCGGCGACGGCTGCCTTGCGTCTGCAGCATCTCTCTGAACAGGTATGGCGGCGCGAGAAAAATAAAGTGCTCGCGAGTCGGAGTCGGTGACCACCTTTACGGCGGCTGGGCTCGCCCATTCCGACGCCGAGGTGATCGGGCAGGCCGCGGTGGCCACGGAGGCCTCAGGGTTTGCGCAGAGCAGCTCTGCCATCTCGTTGAGCAGCTGGGCGGGCATGAGGGGCTCATCGCCTTGCAGGTTCACCATAATCTGATCGTCAGCAGCCCTCAGCAGGGTGGCAACCTCAACAAGTCGGTCGGTGCCACTTACGTGGTCTTGCCTGGTTTTCACAAGACGTAACCGACTCTCCTGAGTTAAGTCCTTTGCGCTCGTGATGCAGTCCGAGATCGCATCGTCATCGAAGGCAATCAGAACCTGATTAGCCTCAGACCGCAGTGCAGCCCTTGCAACATGGACAATCATGGGGGCATCCCCAATTGGCTGCAACAGTTTGTCTGGGAGACGGCTTGAAGCGCGTCGAGCCGGAATACAGACCCAGAACTTAGGGAGCATCGCTAAGTGCGACCTCTATCTCGGGCATTGCAATAGCCTGCTCCTCAAGAAGAAGGGGTATGCCTCTTTCAATTGGAAAGCCGAGTCGCTCGGCCTTGCATACGAGCATGGCGCGACCGGCAGCCCAGTGCAAGGGCTGATGGCAGCATGGGCAGACCAGTATTTCAAGCAGTTTTCCATCCATATAAAAACTCCAGAGATGACGGTTCCATGGATAGTTCAATTTGTAGCGCCCACCATTCTATGACGTCAGGCAGCCCGCTGGGTTTAGGGCCTTGCCAGGCAAGCTTAACCGCGTCTTTCTCCGTGGTTAGAAGGATGCAGTTATCGGGAAGCTTCTCGTCCTGCAGCCAGGCGAGCACGGCCTGCAGAGGGTTTGAGTGGTGGTTGGGTAGTTCGAGTGTGCGGTGCACGGGCAGGCCAAGTGCCTTAAGGCTTTCAAAAAATGCATGGGGCTGGGCAATGCCGGCTGCCGCTACGATGGGTCGTTCGCCTGTCCTGAACCTTTGGCAGCCTTCCTCAAGGCTCAGGCTCTCTTCATGAAGAGTTAACTTATGCCCCAAGTCTTGGTCGCTGGGGTCGGGAAGCAGGCTTAGGCGTGTCCAGCAGGCCGCTGAACGGCTGATTGCAAGCCGGTTGGGGCTGGATTGGCCTTTGGACTCGAAGAGCTCCTTAAAGGTCTGGCCCTCGGGGTGGGCCAGTACGAGTGGCGCGGAATGAGAATGGGGGTCTGGGTCGCCCAAATTGCTCAAAGACGGGTTCCATTTTTGGGCGAGCGCCTTCGTCCATGGCATACGCAGGGGCCCATAGGGCAGGCAATGCCCGTTGCCAAGACCTCGTTGATCAAAAAGAAGAACTCGAACATCGGGGTTGAGGCTCGTCTGAGACAGCCCATCGTCGAGCAGCCAGAGCGTGGTTTCGGGAAAGTGCTGCCGTAGTTTGGCAGCTGCCAGGTACCGGTCTTGACCAATGGCCACCGGAACCTTCGCACGCAAGGCAATAAGCCAAGGCTCATCGCCGGTTGTTTCAGGCGAGACGAGCAGGCCCGTGGCGGGGTCCTTGCAGTCGGGCCCCAGGACGAGTTCGCTCTGGCGCAAAGCCTTGGGCCCACCGCGTTTGTAACCACGACTAAGAACGGCAACCTGATGACCTTGCTGCCTTAAGGTCTTGGCCAAATGAATGACCAGCGGGGTCTTGCCCGTGCCCCCAACAATCAGATTTCCAACGGCAATCGTAAGGCCCTTTGGAATCTTCGGCGCCTTCTGCTGAAGAGTCTGACGCCGGCGGGCCTCAAGCCGTGTCAGCTGGCTCAGACCGTATAAAAAAGGCAGGCCTGCAAGCCAAAGAACGGCAGAGGCCCACCTGGCCCGAAGCAGTCGTCGTTGCAGACTGCGCTTTAAAAGGGCCGGCGCAAGCTCTGGCGAAGGTAATGGTCGAAAAGGGCTTGGCGCCGTATCAGCGAACCAATGAAGCCATAGCCGCTGTTTCAGACGATGCAGGGTAAGATCGGTGACGGTGGGAAGCATGAGGCTGTCTGATGCGGGCTTGTGGTGCCGACTGATAAGCGGTTGGCTCGATCTTGATCTCGGCCGCTTATAGTAGTCGCTGAATCCCCCAAGAGCCTGTGGATAACTCTGTGGATAGTGTGCTCGTGGAGCTAAAAGACTGAGTTTCTTAAGTTTTTTTGGATCGTTTGACAAGTTGTAAAACGCTTGCCCTCAATAAAACAGTCAAGTTTTTATAAAAATAAAATTCATTAAATCAATGAGTTACTTAGAAAAATATTGGTTTTCGGAAGAAAACATGCCGGACTGCCAAAAAAATAGGGGAATCGTGACTGCCTTTTTAGGCCCCAGGCCATCTCTGTGGGTAAGTCCGACAGGAGGGCTAGGCTAGATGGGGGGTTTTCAGCCGCCCGAGGGCGAGCAGGGGCCACCCGCCGTAAGCGTTTCCATGCTCAATCGGATGGTGGCGCAGATGCTCTCGCAACGGCTTCCGCTTGTTCGGCTTCAGGCCGAGATTAGCCAGTGCACCCGGGCCTCTAGCGGCCATTGTTATTTGGTTCTAAAAGACGATCAGGCCAGTCTGCGGGCCGTCATGTTTCGACGGGAACTCGCGGAATCGGCTGTTCAGCCCATGGAGGGCCTGGCGGTCGAGGCGCTTGCTGCACCGGGTCTTTATGAGCCCAAGGGTGAATTTCAGGTCAGGCTTCTTGCCTTAAAGCCTCAGGGGCAGGGGAGCTTGTTTGAGATTTTTCAGCGGCTAAAGACCCGGCTTGAGGCCGAAGGACTTTTTTCCGCCGAGCGAAAGAAGCCCTTTCCTCAGAGGGTGCGCAGGCTGGCTCTTGTTACGTCGGCCCAGGCAGCGGCACTGCGCGATATTCTTATCACCGTTCGGCGCCTTGCCCCGAGGCTTGAGGTTGCCTTGTACCCCTGCCTGGTTCAAGGCGCTGCGGCTCCAAAATCCATTCTTGCGGCATGGCGGCGAGCCGAGGCCAGCCAGCCCGATGCCGTTATTCTTTCCAGAGGAGGGGGAAGCCTGGAAGACCTTTGGGCCTTTAACGATGAGGAACTCGTGCGTACGGTGGCTCAATGCCCTCACTACACAATTGCCGGCGTGGGGCATGAGACCGACACGAGCCTTGTTGACTTTGCTGCTGACCATCGGGCTGCAACACCCACAGCGGCTGCAGCCTGGGCCTGCCAGCGAGAGGCTGAGTACTACGAGCGTCTCGTAAGCCTTAGCAGGCTTCTACGGCGGAGCATTGAACAAGGTCTTCGGAACGCCCAGCAGAGGCTTGACCTTGCCGACAGGGCCTTGCCTAATCCGCGGCACCGCGTTCAGGCATGGGCGCGTCGCCTAGAGCAGGGCCGAACCGACTTTCAACGCGCGATGCGCATGCGTCTTCGTGAGAGCCAGACGGCATGGCAGCAAAAACAGCAAAGACTTAAAAGCCTAAGCCCCACTGGGATTTTGTCGCGGGGCTATTGCCTGGCCTACGATGCCGATGGAGGTCTCGTGAGCCAGGTGCAAGGACTTCATCCGGGCACGGACCTTAGGCTGCAGTTCGTCGATGGCCTTGCGTTAAACAAGGTTATTTCGGTGATTCCCGATAGCCCCCCGGGTCGTTAATCTTCCGTCCGTCGCATAATGCAACCTTGCCCGTCAAAAAGTGCGTCGCAAGTTGCAGGCGGGCAGGCTTTTCATCCTTTCAGCAAACCTCAATGAGTGGAGTTTCGTTATGGAACATGTCCTTCCCGCCTTACCCTACGCCATGGACGCCCTGTCCCCCCATATCTCCAAAGAGACTTTGGAGTACCACTATGGCAAGCACCATCAAACCTATGTCACCAATTTAAACAATCTCATCAAGGGCACCGAGTTTGAGTCAAGCCATTTAGACGAGATCGTGAAGCGTTCAAGCGGCGGCATTTTTAACAATGCAGCCCAGGTCTGGAATCACACTTTTTATTGGAATGGCCTTGCTCCGCAGGCCAGTGGCAGTCCTTCTGGCGATCTGCTGAAAGCCATTGAATCGAAGTGGTCGAGTTTTGACGGATTCAAAGAGGCCTTCACCAAGAGTGCCCTTGGAAACTTTGGCTCGGGCTGGACCTGGCTCGTACGTAAGGCTGACGGAAGTCTTGATATTGTGAACACTAGCAATGCCTCAACGCCCCTTACCGGCGACGACAAACCACTTCTAACCTGCGATGTCTGGGAGCACGCCTACTACGTCGACTACCGTAATCGCAGGCCTGACTACCTGGGTGCCTTCTGGGCGCTTGCGAACTGGGATTTTGCCGCGAAGAACCTCGCAGAAGCCTAAGGCTAACGAGGCTTTCGCCTTCAATTGCCTGGCCCTGCGGCCCATGCAGGGGTAGGCAAGGCCTTAGTTTAAAAACCTGATGCCGGGGTGGTGGGCAGTCCTTGAACCAAGTCTCCCACCCCTATGCCCCGTTGGTGGAACCAGCCCTTTTTCATTTCCAGTGCATAAGTCACCGGCCTGCGCGCGCAGTGACTGGTCTCGGTAAAGGGTTCCATGGACTCAATATTCTCGATTCGCCCTTGCGAGTCAATGAAGGCGACTGACAGGGCAAGTGGCGTGTTTTTCATCCACATGCAGTAACGCTCTGGTTTGGCAAAAACGAAGACCATGCCATGGTCTTCTTTTAAAGCCTGTCTGAACATTAGGCCCCGTTGCTGCAGGACCGGTGTGTCGGCGACCTCTGCCTTGGCCGAGACGTTGTTTATTCTCAGACTCACGTACTTGAAAAGTAGCTCGTGAGGGTCCTTGGCCAGCGCAACGCCAAGGCCAAGCCCTATGAGCAGTGCGGCGCATAAGGCGCTGAGTCTTTTTGTGCCGCGGGCGGGTCTCCTAAGCGGAGTAAACTTTCGGTTCATTATTGATTTCATGAAGGGAGTGGCTGTGTCTAGCAAAATTGTCAGGCCGAATCGCGGCCAAAAAATTACGGTGAATACCGATTTCTCGCTCAATGTACCCGATGAACCCATCATTCCCTACATCGAGGGCGACGGTACTGGCATTGACATCAGCCCCGTCATGATGAAAGTGGTGGATGCGGCGGTTAAGAAGGCTTATGGTGGCAAAAGAAAAATAGCCTGGATGGAGATCTTCTGTGGCGAGAAGTCAACCAAGGTCTATGGGCCCGATGTCTGGCTACCCGAAGAGACTCTTGAGGCGCTGAAGGATTACGTTGTCTCCATAAAAGGGCCGCTGACTACTCCTGTGGGAGGTGGTATTCGCTCCCTTAATGTTGCGCTTCGCCAGCAGCTCGATCTCTACGTCTGTCTTCGTCCCGTTCACTACTTCACGGGCGTACCAAGCCCATTGCGAGAGCCCGAGAAGGTTGAAATGGTTATCTTCCGAGAGAACTCCGAAGACATTTATGCCGGCATTGAATACGCCGCAGAGTCCCCAGAGGCCAAAAAGCTTATTCAAATTCTTATTAACGATTTCGGGGTTAAAAAAATTCGTTTTCCCCAGACGTCGGGCATCGGCATCAAGCCCGTCTCGCGTGAAGGAACCGAGCGGCTGGTTCGTAAGGCGCTTCAGTACGCCATTGACAACGACAAGCCCAGCGTTACGTTGGTCCATAAGGGCAACATCATGAAATACACCGAAGGTGGTTTTCGTGACTGGGGCTATGACCTGGCTCAGAGAGAATTCGGCGCCCAGCTCATTGACGGTGGGCCGTGGTGCGAGTTTAAGAACCCTAAGACGGGGCAGCCCATCGTTGTGAAAGATTCCATTGCAGACGCCTTTTTGCAGCAGATTCTGCTTCGTCCCTCCGAGTACAGCGTTATTGCTACGCTTAACCTAAACGGCGATTACATCTCCGATGCCCTGGCGGCTCAGGTGGGTGGTATTGGTATTGCGCCGGGGGCGAATATGTCCGACAGCGTTGCCATGTTTGAGGCAACCCATGGGACGGCTCCGAAGTACGCTGGCAAGGACTACGTAAACCCAGGATCCCTTATTCTCTCAGCCGAAATGATGCTTCGTCATATGGGCTGGGTTGAGGCAGCGGACAGCATTATTCACGCCATGGAAAAGGCCATTGCCACGAAGAAGGTTACCTACGATTTTGCCAGGCTGATGCAGGGCTCAACCCAAGTCTCTTGCTCGGAGTTTGGGCAGGTCATGATTGACCAGCTTTAAACCAGCTGGCGCCTCGCGTAAAAAAACCCCGGCTACCATTCGGCAGCCGGGGTTTTAAACATAAAGAAGACTTCGTGAGACTCGGGGATTAACCCTGAGGCACGATGTTCGAAGCCTGTTTTCCTTTAGGCCCTTGAACGATATCGAACTGAACCTTCTGGCCTTCCTTTAGAGAACGGAATCCATTGGTTTGGATTGCTGAGAAATGAGCGAATACATCTTCGCCACCATCGTCCGGCGTAATAAAGCCAAAACCTTTGGCGTCGTTGAACCACTTGACTGTACCTGTAGACATACTTCTAACCACCTCACAAAAAAACAAATAAAACGCACGTCAAGAGGCCAACTTCGGACAGAAACCTGTCAATATCAAGTGATACAAACAGCCTTCGCGCACCTTGCGCCGTACCTTTGAGGCATGCGAGCCACGAACCACGCACTAATATAGGGTAATGCAAGCGGTTTGTCCAACCTTATTCACGCTTTAAAATCAAGTTTTTGCATCCACATTCTTAGGAAAAAACTGGCAAGCTTGAGTATGTCCTCAAAACCCGCCGTGCTCCCCGACCAAACTGACCTTCCGGTGCTAGAACGCGAACCCGCGAAAGTCAAGCCTCCGCCTCTGTTTACGGTCTATTTGTTGAATGATGACTACACCCCGATGGAATTTGTGGTCATAGTCCTGCAAAAATTCTTTTCAATGGGCCGAGATCAGGCCACTCTAGTGATGCTTAAAGTGCATCGCGAGGGCCGAGGGGCTTGTGGAACTTATCCCAAAGAGGTGGCTGAGACGAAGGTTGAGCAGGTTAACGGTTTTTCGCGGATGCATCAGCATCCATTGCAGTGCACCATGGAGGAAGCATGATTTCTCAGGAACTCGAAGTTAGTCTGCACATGGCCTTTGTCGAAGCACGGCAGCAAAGGCATGAATTCATAACCGTTGAGCACCTTTTGCTGGCCTTACTTGACAACCCCTCGGCCTCCGAAATTCTGAAGGCCTGCGCTGTCGATTTTGATCTCTTGCGCAAAAACTTAACAGGGTTTATCTCTGAAAACACGCCCGTCATCCAGGGCTCAGAAGAGGTGGATACCCAGCCCACGCTGGGCTTCCAGCGGGTTATTCAACGGGCAATCATGCATGTGCAGTCAACCTCAAATGGCAAGAAAGAGGTCACCGGGGCCAATGTGCTCGTTGCCATTTTTGGTGAGAAGGACTCCCATGCTGTGTATTACCTGCACCAGCAGGGCGTTACCCGCCTCGACGTAGTGAACTTCATTGCCCATGGCATTACCAAAACGCCGCCATCCCAGACCCCCTCCGAAGAGTCTGCCTCAGGCAGTGAAGGGGAGTCCCCAGCGGGCAACAACTCGTCGGGCCCCGCCTCGTCAAGCTCTGGGCAGCCCTCGGCGCTCGATCAGTACACGCAGAATCTCAACAAACTAGCAAAGGCTGGAAAAATCGACCCACTCATCGGCCGAGAGCATGAAGTGGAACGCGTTATTCAGATTCTCTGCCGGCGTCGCAAGAACAATCCCTTGCTTGTTGGTGAGGCAGGGGTGGGGAAAACAGCCATCGCAGAAGGTCTGGCCTTTCGAATTACGGAAGGCCAGGTCCCCGAAGTGCTTGAGTCTGCCACGGTCTACTCACTTGACATGGGGGCCTTGTTGGCGGGGACGAAATACCGCGGCGACTTCGAGCAAAGGCTTAAGGCTGTTCTCAAGCAGCTTAAGGCCGATAAACATGCCGTACTTTTTATCGATGAAATCCATACGCTCATTGGAGCGGGCTCGGCCTCGGGCGGGACCCTTGATGCTAGCAACTTACTTAAGCCGTCCCTCTCCTCGGGCGCCCTGCGTTGCATCGGTGCGACCACCTACAGCGAATACCGGGGTATTTTTGAGAAAGACCACGCGCTCTCGCGGCGGTTTCAAAAAATTGACGTGGACGAGCCCTCGGTCGATCAGACCATTCAAATTCTCAAAGGCCTTAAAACGCGCTTCGAAGAGCATCATGGGGTTCGCTACCAGGCCGGGGCGCTTACTGCAGCCGCCGAGTTGTCCGCGCGTTACATCAACGATCGACACCTGCCCGATAAGGCCATTGATGTCATCGACGAGGCCGGTGCCGCCCAACGCATACTGCCCAAGAGCAAGCAAAAGCGGACCATCGGGAAGACGGAAATTGAGGAGATCGTCTCGAAGATTGCCCGTATTCCACCTCAGACCGTGAACACCGACGACCGTCAGGTGCTTGCCAAACTCGATCGCAACCTTAAGAACGTTGTCTTTGGTCAGGAGGCTGCTATTGATGCCCTTGCCGCCGCAATTAAAATGGCGCGCTCTGGGCTTGGAAAGCCCGAAAAGCCTATTGGTTCTTTCCTTTTCAGTGGCCCAACCGGTGTTGGTAAGACGGAGGTTGCCCGTCAGCTGGCCTATCTGCTTGGTATTGAGCTTATTCGCTTTGATATGTCGGAGTACATGGAGCGTCATGCGGTCAGCCGCCTTATTGGGGCGCCCCCGGGGTACGTGGGGTTTGACCAGGGTGGGCTGCTTACCGAAGCAATAACGAAAAAGCCACACGCCGTCTTATTGCTTGACGAAATTGAAAAGGCGCATCCCGATATCTTCAACATTCTGTTGCAGGTTATGGACCATGGCACCCTCACCGACAACAATGGGCGCAAGGCGGATTTCCGAAGCGTCATCATTGTCATGACCACCAACGCCGGCGCGGAGATGTTGAACAAGCGCGTTATCGGCTTTAGTAACTCACGTGAGGCCGGTGACGAGATGCAAGAGATCAAGCGCATCTTCACGCCCGAGTTCCGCAATCGGCTCGACGCCATCGTCTCCTTCAAGGCGCTTGATGAAGCAATCATTCTTCGGGTGGTCGATAAGTTTCTTATCGAACTCGAGTCTCAGCTGCAAGACAAGAAGGTCGATGTCGCCTTCTCCGAGTCCTTGCGACTATTCCTTGCCAAACAAGGCTTCGACCCTGCCATGGGTGCGCGGCCTATGCAGCGGGTTATTCAGGACAAAATTCGCCGCGCCCTGGCTGACGAACTGCTGTTTGGCCGGCTGGTTAATGGTGGTCGTGTCGATATTGAGCTTGCAGAGGACGGCGAGACCGTCGAGCTGTTTTTTGAGGGTGACAAGCCTGCCAAAAAATCCTCGCCCGGGCGCGCCTCAGGCGGTGGAAGTAAGCCGCGACCCAAGCGAAAAGAGCCCGCGGAGGTTTGAGTTCTTGTTGCCGGTTGGTGTGACAGAGGGCCGGCCTCCTGCATGCGGGCCTCTGTCACTCGTTACTGGTCTGGCGGCCTAGGGTTTACACGGGGGCCGTCTCCTTCGAACGACGTATACACTTTTACACATAAATAAAACGTCGCTTGGTCCTCGGTGGGTCCAGGTAAAAAGAGCAGTCACTTTGCCGGTTCGTTGTTTTCACTTGAGGAGGAATCATGCGCAATCTTTTTATTGGCTCCGCCATTTTCCTGGCGGGCATTGTTGGTGTGCAGGCATCGAATTTAAATCAGACGCGTTACATTGCGGCCAACTGCGCCAATTGTCATGGCACCAACGGCAATAGCGCTGGCGGCATGGAGTCGTTGTCAGGCTACGACCGAGAAAAGTTTATTTCCGTTATGAAGGCATTTAAGTCTGGCGAGAGACCAGCGACCATCATGCATCAGCTTTCTCAGGGTTACTCGGATGAACAGGTCGCCGCGATGGCCGACTTTTTCGCTGGTCAGCCCAAAAAGCGTTAATTCGTTCGCGTAACTTCTTGCAGTCCGCCTCGCTTGCAACCCGCGGGCTGTGAATGTTTATTTAATGTGATTTCAGGGAGTCGACAATGAATAAAGTTAAAGTTAACCGCCGTGGCGTATTAAAGGCTGGCTTCGGTGCTGCCGCCGTTGCTTCAACCGTGGGCTTGTCTGGATGTGCCACCTCCGGGGGTATGGCAGGATCGAGCAGCAAGAAACTTGGGCGTGTTGTGGTTGTGGGCGGAGGTTTCGGTGGTGCCACAGCAGCAAAATATCTCAACATGTGGAGTGAGGGTGCCATTGAAGTCACCCTGATTGAGCGGCAGAAAGAATTTTATTCCTGCCCAATCTCCAACCTTGTCATTGGTGGCGTTCGTAAAATGAACGAGATCACTCGAACCTACGATGGACTTGAGCGTAGGGGCATTAAGATGGTCTACGACGAGGTAACTCAGATCGACCCCGTCAAAAAGGTTGTCATGACGGCAAAGGGTGCCTCTATCTCCTACGACAGGCTGGTGGTCTCCCCCGGAATTGATTTCCGATTCGAGACCATCAATGGGCTTAATGCCGAGGCACAGAAGGTTGTCCTGCATTCCTGGAAGGCCGGCCCTCAAACAGTTGCTCTGCGTGCTCAGCTCGAAGCAATGCCCAACGGGGGTACTTTCGTTATGACGGTTCCCAAGGGTCCTTACCGATGCCCTCCAGGGCCTTACGAGCGGGCCTGTCAGGTTGCTAACTACTTCAAGCGTGAAAAGCCGAAGAGCAAAGTAGTCGTTCTCGACAGTAACGATAAGATCGTCTCAAAGGGAGCGCTCTTCTCGAAGGCCTGGAAAGACCTTTATCCGGGACTGGTTGAATACGTTCCAAACATGAACGTGACGGAACTTGACCTGCGTAACAAGACGCTTATTACCGAGGTGGGTGATCGTATCAAGGGCGACGTGCTCAACGTGATTCCTCAGCAAAAGGCGGGTCAAATTGCCTACGCCGCGGGCCTGGTTAATGTGAACAACCTCTGGGCTGGGGTCGACTGGCTTACCTTAGAGTCGCAGGTTCATAAGAACGTGCATGTGCTTGGTGATGCAACCTCGGCTGCCTCGGGTATGCCTAAGTCGGGGCATATGGCCAACCAGCACGGCAAGATGGTGGCCTCGGCCATTGTTGAGCTTATGAATGGCCGCACACCGCAGCCCCATATGCTGGCCAACACCTGCTACAGCTTCGTCGACGAGAAGAACGTGGTCCACGTGGCTGCTGTATATACCTACGACCCAGAGAAGAAGACCGTGAGGCGGGTTAAGAAAGAGGCCGGTGGCCTTAGCAGCACAGCCAACGAACTCGAGGGCAAATACGCAATAGGCTGGGCCCGTAACATCTGGAGCGATATGCTTACCTAGTGTGTAGGTTTTTGTAAGGCCGGGCAGTCTGCCCCGCCGATTTCGGGCATGATTGACGATCTCAATCATGCCCGTTTTCTATGAATGCCCTTGAAGAACTAAAGCGTTACACACGCGTTGTTGCGGACACCGGCAGTTTTGAACTTATGCGTCGGTTTCAGCCACGTGATGCCACAACGAACCCTAGCCTTATATTAAAAGCGGTCGAGTCAAGCCAATACAGGCCATTGGTGCGCGATGTGTTGCAACAGTCACGCGACCAGACCGCTGAGAAGCAACTGCTTAGGCTCCTGGTTCAGTTTGGTCTGGAAATTCTTGCAATCATCCCGGGCCGGGTCTCAACAGAGGTAGAGGCGTCTTTGTCCTTCAACACGGACGCCACTATTGAGCAGGCCGATGAGATTCTGCAACTCTATTCTCGCCATGGCATGAGCCCCTCACGTGTGTTGATAAAAATTGCCGCCACCTGGGAGGGTATTCGAGCTGCAGAAGCCCTCGAGCGGCGCGGAATTGGGTGCAACCTTACCCTGGTTTTTTCCATGCCACAGGCGATGGCCTGTGCTGATGCAGGCGTAACCCTTATCTCTCCTTTTGTAGGTCGTATTTCCGACTGGCATAAGGCGCGGGGGCTCAGCTGGGATAGCGTTGATGAGGACCCGGGTGTTCAGTCGGTACGCGCGATTTATGCGCGCTATGCTGAACGTGGCTATAAAACTCAGGTGATGGGTGCAAGTTTTCGTTCCATTGAACAGGTCTTGGCGCTTGCGGGCTGTGATCTGCTTACGGTAAGCCCCGAGCTGCTTGAAGGGCTGATGAACCAGCAGCTTGGCAAGCCGCTCGAGCCCGTGCTTGTTCCGAGGGATTTATCGAGCCTGCAGACCGATGCCTTAACTGAACAGCCTTTGCTTAGCGAGTCGAACTTTCGCCTGCAAGTCAATGAGGATGCGATGGCCACCGATAAATTGAGTGAAGGGATTCGTCTCTTTAAAAGAGACGGAGACAAACTACGGGCTTTATTGGGAGAGATGGCATGAACTCGGTAAAACTTAGGGTGCTTGATGAGCGCATTCGAGAAAGCTTGCCCGCCTATGCTACGACGGGTTCGGCGGGCTTCGATCTTCGAGCTGTGCTTGATGAACCACTGCCGCTTAAGCCTGGTCAGACCGAGCTTATCTCAACCGGGCTTTCGCTTTACATCGAGGACTCGGGTTATGCGGGGCTTATTCTTCCTCGCAGCGGTCTTGGGCATAAGCACGGCATTGTTCTGGGTAATTTGGTGGGGCTCATCGATTCGGACTATCAGGGCCCCTTAATGGTCTCTGCCTGGAATCGGGGAAAGGATCTTTTCACCATCAACCCAATGGAGAGGCTGGCTCAACTCGTCATCGTGCCCGTGGCTCAGGTGCGTTTCGATCTGGTGGATGAGTTTGAGGCAACGCAACGGGCCGAGGGTGGCTTTGGCAGTACAGGCCGCTAGTGCCTCTGCTTGCCTGCACGGCGCGGGCCTTAAGCCTGCGCGATGAGCCGATTGGCAATAAGTTGAATAAGCTCCTCGGCCTGCCATTGCTTGGATTGACTTTGAAGCCTTAAAAGAAGCGGGTTGTTCTGACCGGCGTTCGTTGCGTCGAGCACTGTCAGGCTCGCTTCTTTACCCCCCAGACTCTCGTGCACAAGATTACCCACTAAAAGATCAACGCCTTTGCGGGCCGCTTTGCCTGGAAGAAGGTCTTCGAGTTCCTGTTGTGAGCCTGTTTCCGCGGCAAAGCCCACCGTAAAGGGACGTTTCTCAGCGGGCCTTGCCGCAACGCGAGCCAGGATGTCGGGATTCTCTACCCAGACAATTTTCGAGAGGTCGGCATTGAATTCTTTCTTGAGTTTTTGGCTGCTCAGGGTGTCTGGACGCCAGTCGGCCACCGCGGCAACACCAATAAAAATAGAGTCTGGGCTTGAGTCTTCTAATGCCGACTCCACCGCGGCCTGCATCTCCAGGCCAGTGGTGACATCAATGCGCTGACACGCCTGGGGCGTAGGAAGGCTTACAGGGCCAGCAATAAGTGTGACCTGGGCCCCGGCCTGGGTTGCTGCATGGGCAAGCGCAAACCCCATCTGCCCCGATGACCGGTTCGTTATGCCACGCACGGGATCGATGGGCTCGAAGGTTGGCCCAGCGGTTATAACCACCTTCCGGTTGGCAAGCAGTCCTCGAAGGGGAATTCTTTTTTTTGTTGCTTCAGTCTCGCAATTGGCCTGAAGGAACTGATTAAGCCTAAGAACGAGTTCGTCGGGCTCAAGCATTCGACCATCGCCTATCTCTCCGCAGGCCTGGTCCCCTTGGCCGGGGCCCCAGACTCCAACCTCACGCGATCGCAAGAGTTCGATGTTTGCCTGGGTGGCGGGGTTCTGCCACATCTGACGATTCATTGCGGGTGCCACAGCCAGGGGGATTTCTCTTGCAAGGCAGAGGCTTGTTAGAAGATCGTCAGACCGACCCTGCACGAGCCTGGAAAGAAAGTCGGCGGTGGCAGGTGCTATAAGAATGAACGAGGCCTCACGCGAGAGCTCAATGTGTGGCATTTGGTTGTCAATGGAGGGGTCCCAGGCATCGGTAAAGACAGGGCGGCCTGAGAGGGCCTGAAAGCTGGCCTTGCCCACAAACCGCTGAGCAGACTCCGTCATGACCACCTGCACGCTGAATGCTTGTTTGCATAAGAGTCGAACCAGCTCGCAGGCTTTGTAAGCAGCAATACCGCCCGTGACGCCGAGAACGATGTGGCCGTTGGGCTTAGGGTTGAGGGGGATGCTCATGGTCTAAAGAGTTGGCTTTGGCTTTTCGGTAGCGAAGAATTTCAACCCACACAAAAAGAACGGCGCCTACAGTAATAGCCGAGTCGGCAACATTAAAGGCAGGCCAGTGCCAGCCTGCCCAATGGAAGTCGAGGAAGTCAATGACCTCGCCGTGCACGACCCGGTCAATTAAATTACCAAGGGCGCCGGACATCATTAGGCTTGCTGCGACACAGAAGAGCTTGTCGTCGGGCGACTGCCAGATCATGAAGCCGAGCCAGGCTGAGACAACAAGGGCAAGCCCCGAGAAGAACCATCGCTGCCAGCCCGAGGCATCGGCAAGAAAACTAAAGGCAGCGCCGGGGTTCCTTACGTGTACGAAATTAAAGAACGGGGTGATCTCGATGCCACTGCCCAGGCTAAGCAGATCAATGGTTGCGATCTTTGTTAGCTGATCAACGACCAGCAGACTTAAAACCAGAAAAAACCAAGGCCTTAGGCTGCGAATCGGTGTTCTCCTTTCCCAAAAAGATTCGACTGACACCGCCCGCATAAAAGGGGATGGTCTTGCGAGGTTCCTACATCGGCACTGAAATGCCAGCAGCGGGCGCACTTTGCGGCGGTCATTGGGGTCACCTCCACTTCAAGCTTATCGCCTTCCTGGGGACCCGATGTATCGACATGAGCCTCAGAGGTGATCATGACAAACCGCAGGTCATCGTCAAGACTTAATAAAACCTCTGCGGCCTCACTTGGCACCTTTATCCTGACACTTGCCTGCAACGAGGAGCCGACCTGACCCGCCTCACGTGATTTTTCAATGGCCTTCATAACCTCTGCACGAACCTGGCGAATCAAGGTCCACTTCTTGCTGAGACTCTCAGCCTGTGAGGGTCTGGGTAGACGTGCCGCCTGTTCGGCAAAGATCATGGCGTCGGCGTCTTGGCTGTGCAATGCCTGCCATGCCTCTTGGGCAGTAAATGAAAGGACTGGCGCCATAAGCCGAATAAGTGCGTCACTTAAGTACCAAAGGCTTGTCTGTGCCGAGCGCCTGGCGAGGCTACCAGCCGGGCAGGTGTAGAGACGGTCCTTCAGAATATCAAGGTAGAAGGCCCCAAGGTCTTCTGAGCAGAACTGAGTGAGGCGGGCCATCACGGGGTGGAAGCTGTAGGCCTCGTAATCGCGCATGACATCGGTCTGCATCTCAGCGCATAAGACGAGGGCGTATTGATCGATTTCAAGCAACGCCTCGGGCTTAAGGCGGTCTGCCTGAGGGTTGAAGTCCTTAAGGTTGCCAAGCAGAAAGGTGAGGGTGTTGCGTATACGCCGGTAGGACTCCACAACACGCTTGAGAATCTCGTCTGAGATGGAGAGTTCGCCGGAATAGTCGGTTGTGGCAACCCAGAGCCTGAGAATGTCGGCACCAAGTGTTTCAGAGACCTTCTGGGGTGCAATCACATTGCCCATCGACTTGGACATCTTTCGACCCTGGCCATCGACGACGAAGCCGTGTGTAAGCAAGGCCTTATAGGGCGGGTGTCCATCGAGCATGCAGCCCGTTAGCAGGGAGGAGTGAAACCAGCCCCTGTGCTGATCGCTTCCCTCAAGATAGAGGTCGGCTGGAAAGCTCGACTGCTCTTTATGAGAGCCGCGAAGGACAGTGGCATGCGTGGTGCCGGAGTCGAACCAGACATCCAAGGTGTCTCGGTTTTTCTCGTAGTCCCTGGCATGCTGGGCTGGGCTGGGGTCTGCCTTCGTGGCGGGTAGATGCCGAAGAAGGTCTTCCACAGTCAGTTGCTGCCAGGCCTCAATTCCATTTTTTTCCACTTGCAGAGCAACGATCTCAAGGAGCTCCGATGTACGAGGGTGAAGCTCGCCCGATTCTTTGTGCACGAGGAAGGCCATGGGTACCCCCCATTGCCTTTGACGTGAGAGTGTCCAGTCGGGGCGATTGGCGATCATGGCTGACAGCCTTGCCTTCCCCCAGGCTGGGAAGAACTCGGTCTGTTCCACGCCGGCCATGGCAAGCTGCCGAAGGCTCTTTCCAGCATGGCCCAAGGGCTTGTCCATACTGGCAAACCACTGACTAGTTGCCCTGTAAATAATGGGTGTCTTGTGCCGCCAGCAATGCATGTAGCTGTGCTTGTCATTGCTTGAGGTAACAAGGCTTTGGCTGTTTGTAAGCGCTTTAACAATCTCGGCGTTGGCCTTCCAGATCAACATGCCAGAAAATAAGGGGAGGCTCTCGGCGTAGTGACCATTGCCCATAACGGGGTTAATCACGGTGTCGTCGGCATGCCCGGCCGCCCGCCAGCTTAAGAAGTCTTCAACACCGTAGGCAGGAGCGCAGTGAACGATCCCGGTGCCTGAATCAAGACCCACATATGCGGCTGGAATAACAACCGACTCGCGCTGATAGCCTGGGTGGGCCAGCCAGAGAGGGTGTTGAAATCGAAGTCCGGCAAGGTCTTGGCCTTTGCAGCTTGCGATGATCTGACCGGAGGCATTCCATTGCGAAAGGCAGGCCTCTACACGCTCTTCGGCAAGAAGCAAGAGCAGGACGGGGTGCTGCTCGTTGATCGGCTTGTCAAGCTTTAGAAGGGCCATTGAGCCCTCGGGATGAACATTGAGCGCCTGGTTGGCGGGCAGGGTCCAGGGGGTGGTCGTCCAGATCACTGCGGCCACGGCCTGCCCTTGAAACTCGACCTTTAACTTGCTTGCCAAGGCATCAACCGTTGCAGGCGTTGCAGTCAGACTCACGTAGACGGCAGGGTCGGTCTTGTCGGCATACTCAACCTCCGCCTCTGCCAGCGCAGAACCGCAGTCAAAGCACCAGTTCACAGGTTTTAACCCTCGGTAGACAAAGCCCTTCTCGACGATGGCTTGAAGCGTTCTAATTTCATCGGCCTCGTTTTTAAAATCCATGGTCTTATAGGGCTGATCCCACTGGCCAAGAACGCCAAGTCGAATGAAGTCCTTTTTCTGACGTTCAATTTGCTCTTGTGCATAGGCCCGCGACTTTGACTGGACCTCCTGGGTTGAGAGCGCCTTGCCGTGCAGCTTTTCAATCTGGATCTCAATGGGCATTCCATGGCAGTCCCAGCCAGGCACATAGCGCGCGTCAAAACCCGCAAGCCCTTTTGATTTCACAATCATGTCTTTAAGAATCTTATTGACCGCGTGGCCAATATGGATATCACCATTGGCATAGGGCGGACCGTCATGAAGGGTAAAGACAGGGCGCCCAAGCGCCGACTTGCGAAGCCTTTGGTAAAAGCCCTTTGTCTGCCAATCCTCGACCCAGCCTGGCTCTCGCTTTGCCAGGTCGCCTCGCATAGGAAAGGGGGTGTCGGGGAGTTGCAGGGTTGCTCGGTAGTCGGTCATTGGTTCTGGCTAGTTTGTTTTTTGAAGAAAATCGCGGGCTTTGGCCATGTCTTGAAGCATCTGAAGACGCATTGTCTCTAGATCATCGAATTTTTGCTCAGAGCGAATAAAAGACTTAAGCCTTACACAGACACGCTGACCGTAGACAGTCTGGTTCCAGTCAAAAAGATGGACCTCTAAAAGGTTTCTTCCCTGTTGCTCAACTGTGGGTCGGCGTCCCAGACTGGCAACGCCCCTAACAGGGCCTGAGGGCTGAAGGCCGAAGACCTCTACTGCAAAAATGCCTGCTATGGCAAGACGTTCGGGCATTGCAAGGTTAAGCGTTGGGAAGCCAAGCGTTCTGCCAAGCTGTCTGCCATAACTTACGCGGCCTGAGAGTTCGTAGTCCCGTCCCGTTAGGTCTTTATAAGCAGGCAGGTTGGCCACCTGAAGGACGTCTCGCAGTAGGCTGCTAGAGACCCTCTCTTGCTGATGCATAACAGAGGCCACGGCTTTGACTTGAAAACCAAGGCGCTCGCCCATGTGCCGCAGGGTTTCAACCGAGCCCGAGCGTTTCGAGCCAAAGCGAAAGTCCTCACCGACCACAATGGCCTTGGCATTTAGTTCGTCAACCAGCACCTGATGAACGAACTCCTCCGGGGTCATGGAGGCAAGGCTTCTATTGAACTTAAGAATGGCCAACTCGTCGAGGCCAAGCTCTTTTAGGCAGAGTACCTTGGTACCAAATGGAAGAATTTTTAGGGGAGGCTGATTAGGCTGAAAAAAAACCCGCGGATGCGGCTCAAAGCTTAAAACGGTCTGCAGACAGCCTTGGCCCGTGGCTGCAAGGGTTTGCTGCAGCATTCGAAGTTCTTCAAGCAAGGCAAGGTGACCTAAATGCAGGCCGTCAAAATTGCCAATTGCCACGACCCTCGCCGGACCCGAGACTTGCTTGCGCTTATATCTGAGGTGCCCTTCGATGAAGTCCGTGGCAAGCGAAAGACTGCGTAGGTTGAACATAGCCACTCGTCAAAACCTCATAGTATAAATTCAAGCCTTAAAATGGGCGCTCTAAAGTGTTTTCATTCATGCCCAACCAAATAAACGATCAGACACAGCCCCGTTCGTGGCCTCAGGGACAACCGCGGCGACTGGCCGTTCTTATTTCTGGCCGAGGCTCAAACCTTCAGGCGCTCTATCAGTCTGCCCAAGCCTATGGTCTCGCGCTTGACTGGCTTGTTGTTGCGAATCAAAAAGAGTCCCAAGGCCTTCGTTGGGCCAAGGACCAAGGCCTTGAAACCGCACTTCTTTTGCACACCGACTTTGCCTCGCGTGAGGGGTTTGATCGCCAACTTGCGGGCCTACTTCAGCAGTTCGAGCCGCATCTAGTGGTTCTGGCTGGGTTTATGCGTATTCTGACCGATGTCTTTTTTGACAACTTTCAGGGCCCCATCATCAATATTCATCCCTCTTTATTGCCCGCCTATCCCGGGCTGAAAACCCATGCCCGGGCCCTTCAAGATGGTGTGGCTGTGCATGGGGCAACTGTGCACAGTGTGACGCCGCAGATCGATCATGGGCCTATACTCGCTCAGTCTGTTGTTGGCGTTTCCCACCAAGACGACGATGAGCGTCTCGGCGCTCGGGTCCTTGAAATGGAGCACAAACTTCTGCCCATGGTGACCTGGGCCCTTTTGCGAGACGATCTTCAGCTCAAAGACGGGCGTTGGAGCCTTCGCAGGCCTCAGTCTGACCTACCTCAAGGACTTCAATTCTCCCCATGCCTTTTTCATCCTCAACTCGTCGCAAGCCCGCGCTCAATCCGGTAAAGCCGGGTTCGCTGCTTACTGTTCTGGTCGCCGCCTTACGAGAGGCCTCTGGCTTTTCACTTCCTGCCGACAAAATTCTTTCCAGTCTTTTTGAGAAAAATCGAGGCCTAGGCCCGCGTGAACGGCGTGTTCTAGCGGAGTGTTTTTATTTCGCAATGAGACGCTGGACATGGCTGGAGGCCTCGGCAACAGATCGGCCCATTGAGTCCCAGCCCCGCTCAGATCTCTCGCCCTCCGAGCTTCGGGGTATGGCGGTGCTTGCCTGCTCGCTGGTTGACAAGGCTCAACTTCTGAGTCTCACGGCCCACGAGTTGCAGTGGGCGCAGAGTCGATCTGAAGCACTGAAAACCCTTAGCAGTGCCCAGCGTCGTTTCTGCATACCCGATTGGATCTGGAATGACTGGGTGGCGCAGCTTGGTGAGGAGGAGGCCGGTCAGCTGGCGGCCTTCCTTGACCAAGAGGCGCCGCTTGATCTTCGGCTTAACCTCGCGCAGGGCCAGGGCGTTGCGCATTTGCGCGATGAGCTCAGCCTTGCTGGCATTGCAGCCCAACCAATTGACTGGCTACCCGAGGGCTTACGTTGTAAGGGGCGACCTTCAGTACAGGCTCTAGGGGCCTTTAAGCAGGGGCACTTCGAGGTTCAAGATGCAGGCAGTCAGTTACTCGCACGACTATGTGCGCCTCAGCGTGGTCAGACCGTTGTTGATTTTTGCGCCGGCGCGGGGGGCAAAACACTTGCACTCGGGGCGCTTATGCGCAATTCCGGGCGAATCTATGCCCTGGATACCTCATCGGCCCGACTGGCCCGGCTCAA
>JAURFZ010000059.1 GCA_030834045.1 Burkholderiales bacterium | reverse complement strand
TGAGGTGAAGGCCTCGGTGGTGGATATGCGGTCCAAGGACCACGGTGGGCACCATGGCGGGCACCATGGCAGCTCGGGCATGCACAAGCACTAAAAGGCAGATCGAGTGAACGAACCTCGTCGTTCTCTTTTCGACCCGCTTGCGCTCGGTCATGTCACCCTTAAGAACCGCGTTCTTATGGGTTCGATGCATACGGGGCTTGAGGACGGCAAAGACCTTCACGAGCTCGCGGCGTATTTTCGCGAACGTGCCGAGGGTGGGGTAGGGCTCATTGTGACCGGAGGCTTTGCGCCCAATCGAGTTGGCTGGGTGAAACCCTTTGCAGGCATGATGCGTTCGCGCAGCGATGTGCAAAGGCATAAGGTGGTGACCCAGCAGGTGCATGAGGCAGGCGGCCGCATTGCAATGCAGATTCTGCATGCCGGTCGGTACGCCTACCATCCCTTTGCGGTTGCACCGAGCCGTATTAAGGCCCCCATCTCGCCTTTTAAGCCTTGGGCCCTATCGTCGCGGGGCGTCGAGGGGCAAATTGCTGACTTTGTGCTTTCGGCCCAAAGGGCTCAGGAGGCAGGCTACGACGGCGTCGAAATTATGGGCTCCGAGGGTTATTTTATTAATGAGTTCCTGGTGCAGGCCACCAACCATCGTCGTGACCAGTGGGGTGGGTCTTACGAGAATCGCATGCGCCTTCCGCTTGAAATTGTGGCGCGCACACGCAAGGCCGTGGGGCCTCAGTTCCTAATCATTTTTAGACTCTCCATGCTCGACCTCATTCCGCAGGGCAGCTCTTGGGAAGAGGTTGTTCAGCTTGCCAAGGCCGTAGCAGTTGCAGGTGCCGACCTTCTTAACACCGGCATTGGCTGGCATGAGGCGCGTATTCCCACCATTGCCACAAGCGTGCCGCGTGCAGCCTTTGCCGAGGTCACAAAGACGATGCGTGACAGGCTACGAGCCGAGGGTGTGTTGATTCCGCTTATTGCCACTAACCGTATCAACACACCTGAACTTGCCAATGACTTAATTGAGAAGGGTTACGCGGACATGGTCTCCATGGCGCGGCCTTTTCTTGCAGACCCCGAGTTCGTTCGTAAGGCGCAACAGGGTCGCAGCCAGGAAATTAATACCTGCATTGCCTGCAATCAGGCCTGCCTCGATCATGTCTTTGAAGGCAAGCCCGCCTCCTGTCTTGTAAACCCACGCGCCTGTGCCGAGACGAAGCTTGTCTACAGGCCAAGCGCCATTCGGCGACGTGTTGCGGTGGTAGGTGCAGGCCCCGCGGGTTTTACAGCGGCAAGCGTGCTCGCTCAGCGAGGCCATCGGGTTAGTCTTTTCGATCGCCAGTCGGAAATCGGCGGTCAGCTGAACATGGCCAAGCGCATTCCTGGCAAAGACGAGTTCTTTGAAATGCTTCGTTACAACGCTGTTCAGCTTGGCCTTGCCAAGGTGGAGCTTCATCTCAATACCCAGGCTACAGCCAGCATGCTTGCGGAGTTCGATGAGATTGTTCTTGCGGTCGGTGTTCTACCCCGTGACCCCAAAATTCCGGGCCAGGACGATCCTCGGGTGCTTAGCTACCTTGATGTCTTGCAGGCCCGCGCCTCGGTGGGCCCTAAGGTTCTTATTCTGGGTGCAGGGGGTATTGGCTTTGATGTGGCTCAATACCTCTGCGATGCCCCCGATGCGCAGCCCTTGCAATTGCAGGCATGGCAAGCGGAGTGGGGTGTTGCCGACCCAAGAAGCCATCAGGCAGGCCTTGCCCCGGCCGGCCCAAAGCCAACGCCGGCAGCGCGGGACATCACCCTATTGCAGCGCAGCCCCGGTAAGCCTGGCGAGGGCCTTGGCAAAACCACAGGCTGGATTCATCGCACCAGCCTTCGTCAACGGGGGGTTCGTATGCGCTCGGGTGTAAGTTACCTGCGCATTACGCCTGAAGGCTTATGGGTCTCAACATCCAAGCAAGGCTCAGGGCCACAGCAAGACGAATGCCTTGGCTTTGACTCTCTGGTGCTCTGCACCGGGCAGACATCGAACAGCCTGCTTGCCGAGGAACTAAAGGCCGCAGGCCGAAGCTTTCATGCCGTTGGGGGCTGCCGAGATGCCAAGGCGCTTGATGCCAAGCGCGCCATTCGCGAGGCTGCTGAGCTTGCTGCCTGCCTTTAAATAAGTACCTTGCCCGGGTTCAGGATACCCAGAGGATCCCAGGCGCGTTTTAGGCTTCGCATCAGTTCCAGCGCAGGTTCTCCAAGCTCATCGCGCAGTAGCTCCATTTTGTGTCGGCCAATGCCATGCTCGCCGGTGCAGGTTCCTTCAACAGAAATTGCGCGCTCGACCAGTCGATGGTTCAGTCGCTCGGCCTCTTGCATCTCGGCGGGCGAGGCGGGGTCCACCAGAATGAGGCAGTGGAAATTGCCATCACCAACATGCCCAAACACGGGGGCCTGCAGAGAGGACTGGCTTAGGTCTTCCAGGGTTTCTTGAATGCACCGAGACAGAGAAGAAAGCGGCACACAGACGTCGGTGGTCACCGCGCGGCAGCCGGGACGAAGCTGCAGGCAGGCAAAGTAGGCATGGTGTCGGGCCATCCAGAGTCGATTGCGGTCTTCGGTCTGGTGCGCCCATTCAAAGTCTTCGCCACCGAAGTCTTTGGCCAGGGCCTGCACGGTTTCGGACTGCTCCTTCACCGACTGAGGGCTTCCGTGAAACTCAAGAAAGAGCATCGGCTGCTCGCGAAGGCTTGTTTTGCTGTGCTGGTTGATGGCCCGAATGGTGAGCCCATCAAGCATCTCTGCGCGCGCAATGGGCACACCCATTTGAATGGTCTGAATGACGGTGTTAACGGCGTCTTCAACCCGGGCAAAGGAGCAGACGGCGGCTGCAATGGCCTCGGGCTGGGGGTAGAGCCTTACTGTGACTTCAGTAATGATTCCCAGGGTGCCTTCACTGCCTACAAAAATACGCGTGAGGTCATAGCCTGCTGAGGACTTCCTTGCCCGCTGAGCGGTTTTAATAATCTCGCCCTGGGCAGTGACAACGGTAAGGTTTACCACGTTCTCGCGCATGGTGCCGTAACGCACAGCATTGGTTCCCGACGCCCGTGTGGCCGACATGCCGCCCAGCGTGGCGTCTGCTCCGGGGTCAATGGGAAAGAAAAGGCCCGTGTGGCGAATTTCGTTATTGAGCTGGTTACGGGTCACCCCTGCCTGCACCGTGGCCATAAGGTCTTCTTCGGCCACCGAAAGAATCTGGTTCATGCGGCTAAGGTCGAGGCTAATGCCGCCCTCAAAGGCCAGAATGTGGCCTTCAAGCGAGGAACCCGCTCCAAAGGCAATGACCGGCACCTTAAAGGCCTTGCATTGTTGAATCAGGAACTGAACGTCCGGCGTGGACTCGGCAAAGACAACCGCGTCGGGCGGGGTCATGGGGTAGGCCGACTCGTCACGGCCGTGCTGATCGCGCACGGCCTGGGCCACAGAGAAGCGCGCGCCAAAATGGCCTTGAAGGCGCTCAATGAGTCCCGGATCTAATTTGGTCATAATGAACCCTTAAACAGTTTCTACTCACCAATTCCACTTCTAAGAATAGGCATGGTCGCATGAAGGTAATCCAACACTGGGTCGATAACAAGCACTGGGCGGGAAGTTCAAGCCGCAGCACCGACGTCTACAACCCGGCGCTCGGCGCCAAAACAGCCAGCCTTGCCCTGGCCTCGGCCTCTGACATTGACCATGCCGTCCAAAGGGCTGCCCATGCGTTTCCAGCCTGGGCCGACACACCGCCTGCAAAGCGCGCCGCCATCATGTTCAAGTTTCGCGAACTCATCATGAAACACATCGATGAGCTTGCCCAGCTTTTGTCGTCTGAGCACGGAAAGACCATTCCTGATGCCAAGGGCGAAGTCGCCCGCGGTCTGGAAGTGGTGGAGTTCGTTTGTGGCATTCCCCACCTTCTGAAGGGCGAGTTCTCTGACCAGGTTGCCAATGCTGTGGATTGCCACAGCCTGCGTCAGCCCCTTGGGGTTGTCGCCGGCATTACGCCATTTAACTTCCCAGCCATGGTGCCCATGTGGATGTACCCCGTGGCCATTGCCTGCGGAAACACATTCGTTCTGAAGCCCTCAGAGCGCGACCCAAGCGTGCCCATGCGGCTGGCTGAACTCTTTGCCGAGGCCGGTCTGCCAGCCGGCGTTTTTAATGTTGTCAATGGGGACAAAGAGGCCGTGGATGCGCTTCTCGATCACCCCGAGGTTCAGGCCATTAGTTTTGTAGGCTCCACAGCCATTGGCCACTATATTTATTCGCGCGGCACCGCATCGGGAAAACGCGTTCAGGCGCTTTGTGGTGCGAAGAACCATCTTGTTGTTATGCCCGATGCCGACATGGATCAGGTGACCGATGCACTCATTGGGTCGGCCTATGGTTCTGCAGGTGAGCGTTGCATGGCCATTTCTGTGGCAGTGCCTGTGGGCGATGACACGGCAGACCGTCTCATTGAGCGGCTTACGCCACGTATTCAGGCGCTTAAGGTTGCTCCGTGCACCGACCCCAAGTCCGATATGGGCCCTATTGTCAGTCGCCAGAGTCTCGATCGTATTCTTGGCTACATTTCAGAGGGCGAGAAGATGGGCGCCAGGCTGGTTGTTGACGGCCGTTCGGTGAAGGTGGCGGGCCACGAGCAGGGCTATTTTCTGGGCGGCTGCCTATTCGATCGTGTTACGCCCGACATGTCCATTTATAAAGAAGAAATCTTTGGCCCGGTTCTCGTTACCCTTCGGGCGGGCAGTTATGAAGAGGCGCTGCAGCTTATGAACAGCCATGAGTATGGCAATGGCGGGGCTATTTTTACTCGCGATGGTGACACCGCACGTGACTTCACGCGGCGGGTGAAAATTGGCATGGTGGGCGTGAATGTGCCCATTCCTGTGCCTGTGGCCTACCACTCGTTTGGTGGCTGGAAGCGCTCGTTGTTTGGCGACCATCATATTCATGGTATGGAAGGCGTTCGCTTCAACACACGCCTTAAAACCGTCACCAGTCGTTGGCCCAGTGGCATTAAAGATGGGGCAGTCTTTAACTTCAAGTCCGGTCACGATGTCTAAGCCCCATGGGCTTGGGCGTCACACGATAGTGCTTCGCGAAGGGGCTTAAGGCGAGTTTGACATTGACGCCCGCGCTTGATCTTGAAGACCTTCATGTCGGCTGGCCCGGCCAAGACCCGCTCTTTGCCCTTGCAGGCCTAAAGCTCGAAAAAGGGCAGTCTCTTTTCATCTCGGGTTCAAGTGGAAGCGGTAAAACCTCGCTGCTCTCGGTGCTTTGCGGCGTGCTGGTTGCTAAGAAGGGTCGATGCCAGGTGCTTGGCCACGATTTCTCGGCCCTTGCCGCAACCTCGCGCGACCGCATTCGCGGGGAGTCCATGGGCATTCTTTTTCAGCAGTTCAATTTACTGGGGTTTATGTCGGCCCTCGACAACGTGCTTATGCCTGCGCGACTTTTCGACCGTCGCAACCAAGATGCCTGTCGTCTTCATGGCTCTGCCTTAAACCAGGCTCACAGCCTGCTTGAGCAGCTGGGCGTTGCCCCGCAGCTCTGGGGCCTTGCCTCGCATCAGCTCTCGGTGGGTCAGCAACAACGTGTTGCGGCCGCCAGGGCGTTTATGGGCGAGCCCTTGCTTGTTCTTGCCGATGAGCCCACCTCCGCCCTTGACGACCTGCATCGAGACCGCTTTCTTGAGCTGCTTGCCTCCGTAGGCGGGCAGGCTGGCGCGAGCCTTGTGGTCGTGAGCCACGACCAACGTCTGGCCAAGCGGTTTGATCAGCATCTTGTTCTGGGTCGGTCTGCTGTGGCTTCTGAATGAACAGGGTGACCACGGGCGGGTATCAGGATCAATGAGCGTCTGGTTCAAGCTTGCCTTATTAAGTGCCTGGTCGCGTCGGCTTGCGGTTGGGCTTGTGGTTGCATCGTTGGGGCTTGCCTGCGCCTTGGTTCTAACAGTGCAGCAGCTGCGTACCGATTCACGACAAAGCTTTTCCCAGGCGGTGTCTGGGGTTGACCTTATTGTGGGTCCTCGGGGCAGCGCCACCGAAATACTTCTTTACAGCGTTTTTCAGTTGGGCCGACCCACAGCCAACATGTCGGCAAAGGTTCTGCCCGAGCTACGGGAACTGCCCTTGGTGAACTGGGCCGTGCCTATTCAGCTTGGCGATAGCTACCAGGGCTTTCCAGTCTGGGGCACCGAGGCGGAATTCTTTCAACGGTTTCAAGTGCATGGTCAGGCCTTAGGCTTCAAAGAAGGGCAGGCCTTTGACTCCAATAGTCTTTACCAGGTTGTGCTGGGGGCCGAGGTTGCCCGGCGCCTGAATCATAAGCTGGGCGACGCCCTGGTGGTCACCCATGGGTCTGGCCAGGCGCTTGATAAAAGCCACGACGACGCCCCCTTCACCCTTGTTGGCATTCTTCAACCCACCGGTGGGTCGGTTGATCGCGCGGTCTTGGTCTCGGTTTCAAGCTACGAGGCCCTGCATCATGGCTGGGGTGTTGGCGAGTTTCAGGGGCTTCGGCTTGGGTCGTTTTCAGGTGCAGGGCAGAAGCCCTCATTCAAAGACCTTCAACCTAGGGAATACACAGCAGTGCTTGTGGGTCTTCACAGCAGGGCTCAGGTGTTTTCAGCCCGTCGAGCCATTGAGCAGCTGCCCGGCGCCCCATTAACAGCGGTGCTGCCCGGCGTAGCCCTGGACGACCTCTGGCGCTCGCTTTCGCTGGTGGAAGATACCTTGCTTATTATTGGCTTTGCGGTGGCCACCACAGGCATGCTGTCGGTTGTGGCGGTTATGTTGGTGGCCTTGGGGGCACGACGTCGTGAGCTTTCAATTCTTCGAGCCCTTGGCGCCTCGCCCTCTGCGGTCTTTGGTCTGCTTTATCTTGAGGCCATTGTGCTTGGGCTGGCCGGCCTTCTTCTGGGCTTTGCTCTTCAGCAGGCGGGCCTTTTTCTAGCCTCTGCATGGCTGCGTGAAAGCTTTGGCCTTTCGGTTAGCCTGGGCCTGCCCAGTGCGCAAGGCCTTATGATGCTGGCGGGCTTGCTCTTAGGGGTTTTCGTTGCGGCCTTTATTCCAGCCTTGCGCGCCTATCGGTTATCGTTGGCAGATGGTCTTAACCCTGCGCAAGTTCATTAGGCTTTGCCTGGCAGCTCTTTTTATGTCGGCAGCCCTATCGGCCAGTGCCTCTGCTGCCCGTGAAATTACCTGGGACGACCTTATTGAAGAGACCTGGGTGAAAGAGGTGCAGGCCGAGATGGCTGTTCTGGGCCGCCTTGGCTTCTTGCAAGACGGCACTGAAGCCGCAAATAAGGCCATGGAGAAGCTTAGAAAAAAATGGGATGCCGCACCCATTGTTACCAAGCACCTGAACCAGCGTATTCGTATTCCGGGGTACGTGGTGCCACTTGACGCAAGCCGCGACAAGCGCCGAGAGTTTCTGTTGGTGCCCTATTTTGGCGCATGCATTCATTCGCCTCCGCCTCCTGCGAACCAAATTATCTTGGTGCAGCCCGAGGCCAACAGCAAGGTGAGCCGCATGCCCGAGAGCATGGAGACCATCTGGGTAGAAGGTGAGCTTTTGGGGGTGCGGTCTACAACCAGCCAAGGGGTGACGGGCTACAGCCTGCGCGCAACGACTATTCGTCCTTATGAAGAAGCTTCTTCAAAGCCTTGACCTAAGCTTCTTTACCCGCCTTTCGCTTACGGGCGTGGCCCTGTTGGCGCTTGTTGAGTCAAGCCTTGTTGCCACGGTGGGCGAGTTTTTTGTTGAAGGCATCTGGCCAGGCTTATTTTTATTTTGGTACGCCCTGTCTTTTGTTCTTTATTGCATTCTGAAGTACGTGCTGGCCCGCGGGAAAAGTGGTCACTAG
>JAURFZ010000058.1 GCA_030834045.1 Burkholderiales bacterium | reverse complement strand
TCTGAACCCAAGGCCTGAGCCCAGGGCACCACTCCCCCCGATGGCCAGGCCGCCAGCCAAGGCCGCGTTCGCATGCAGCTTTGGCACGGGCAATCACCTGCTCGCGCAGTTGAGTCTCTGCGGCCCGGGCCTGCCACTGAAGTCGCACTACCGGCCCAGTAAGACCAAGCCCCCACTCCAAAACCGGACCATCCGGATGGTCGGGCTGCCATTCGAACAGGCGAACGGGCAGGGCGTCGAGAAACTCGTTGGCAACCAGGAGTCCTGAAAAGGGGCTGAGGGTCTTGGCCCACTGAAGCCTGGTTGCAGCGGAGATGCCACCGAGGCCGCTCGTGAGCACGTCTGCCTGCTCCGTCTGACGGGCTGCGCTGGCCTCGATGAGTTCATAGTAATTGGGCCGGAGGCCTTGCCGACCCATGCCAGCAAGCAGGTCGACGGCAAGCCGACCATTGCCTGGGCCGTACTCGCAAATGGAAAAGGCCTGATTAAGCGCCTCAATCTGCGGCGCCAGATCGACAGCCTGTTGCGCAACAAGCCGGGCCAGCCAGTCACCAAGCAGGGGCGCCGTCACGAAGTGCCCATCGCCTCCGAAGACAGGTCCCGCCTGACTGTAAAAACCGTGCTCAGGATCCAGCAGCGCAAAACCCATGAATCGGTCAAAGCCTATCCATGGGTCTGCGCCAAAAAGCGCCTTCACAGCCTTTTGCATCCTCAAGACCGACCGCCTTTTGAGGTCCGAGCACTGCACAGAAAGCCGGGCCTGCTCGGAGGTGACGACGACGCTTTTGCGGGGTGAAAGGGTAGTGGCATGGCAGGATAGGGTATCAAAGCTAAACTTGCGCAATGTCAGCAACTCAATCTGCCGCTTATGCGCCAACCGCGCTCGTGACTGGCGCTGCCCGCAGGCTTGGGCGTGCCATAAGTCTTGCCTTGGCCAAATCCGGCTACAGGCTTGCCCTTCATTACAACCAGTCGCACGAGGAGGCCCAGGACCTTGCCCGCCGGATTCGAGAACAAGGGGGGCAGGCCGACTGCTTTGGCTTTAACTTTCAGACTGAGCTGGACCATGAGGCGCTTGACTTGCTTTTAAGCGACATCAACACACGACTGGGCCCGGTGAAGCTATTAGTTAACAATGCTTCCATGTTTGAGTTCGATCTGGCGAACTCCACCAACTACGAGCAACTGCTTGGTCATGCCCAGGCCAACCTTTTTGCACCCGTTCTGCTCGCACAGGCTGTCCACCGGCAGTGGTCGGCCGCGGAATCAGACAAGGGTTTTGCCGACAACCATGCCGTCATCATTAATATTCTCGATCAGAAGCTTGCCAACCCCAACCCCGATTTTTTCAGCTACACCCTCTCAAAGGCTGGGCTGCTCGAGGCCACGCGGCTTATGGCCAAAAGCCTAGCGCCCGCATGTCGCGTTGTTGGGCTCGCCCCCGGGTTTACTTTGCCCGCGGCGGGCCAATCTCAGCAAGCTTTTGACGAGGCGCACAAGGTCTCACTACTCGGGGCCTCAAGCCGGCCTGAGGAAATCGCCGAGGCCGTCTGCTGGCTTGCCCAGGCCCGGGCTATCACGGGATCAACCTTATTCGTGGATGGGGGCCAACACCTTATTGCCTCAAACCGCGACCTTCAGTTTGGACTTTCATGATGCTTCCCCACGACCTGAACGGCTGCGACTTTCGCCGTGTTTTCCTCAAGGGCTTTCAGGTTCAGGCCTCAATAGGTTTTCATTCGCATGAGACCCTTCAGAGGCAGCGCATCGTGATTGATGTCGATCTTTATATTGCTCGCGACCAGGCCCCCATCGAGCGCGACCAAGTCGATGAGGTTCTCGACTACGACTTTCTTCGCGACGAGATCAAGACCCTCACCATGAATCACCATTTCAATCTGCAAGAGACCTTGGCGGAGACCATCGCCGATCGGGTGCTCACCCGCCCGCTTGTGCAGCTGGTCCGCGTGCAGATTCAAAAGCCCGATGTCTACAAGGATTGCGAAAGCCTTGGTGTTGAAGTGCTTCGCCGCCAAAAGAAGCCAGCATGATAAACGCCACCCTTAAAGTCTCAACCGCGGTCATTGCGCCGCCTCGGCCACGCGCCCTGCGCAACGAAACCGAAATCAATAAGCTCTCCAAGCGGCTTTACAGGCTTGTAGGCCAGGCCATCGCCGACTTCCGAATGATTGAAGACGGCGACAAACTCATGGTCTGTGTCTCGGGTGGCAAAGACAGCTACGGCATGCTTGATATTCTTTTGGGCCTTCAGGCCCGAGCGCCTGTTGGCTTTGAACTTATTGCGGTCAATATCGATCAAGGCCACCCTGGCTTTCCGCAAGACACCCTGCCCAACTACCTTAAAGAGCAAGGTGTGGCCTTTCATATTGAAAACCAGGACACCTACAGCATCGTGAAGCGCGTGATTCCCGAAGGCGACACCATGTGCTCGCTCTGCTCAAGGCTTCGGCGAGGCATTATTTACAGGCTTGCCGATGAGCTTGGATGCAGCAAGATCGCACTTGGCCATCACCGTGACGACATCATTGAAACGTTTTTTCTCAATCTTTTTTTCGGGGGAAGCCTTAAGGCCATGCCGCCCAGGCTCACCTCCGACGATGGGCGCCACATTGTCATTCGGCCACTGGCCTATGTTGAAGAAGCTGACCTTGTAAGTTGGTCAGTCCATAAGCAGTTTCCCATCATTCCCTGCGACCTCTGTGGTTCGCAAGACAATCTTCAGCGCCAACAGATCAAACTCATGCTGCAGCAATGGGAGAAGCAAAACCCCGGGCGAATGGACTCCATCTTCAAGGCGCTCTCAAACGCCAAGCCCAGCCATCTGCTTGACCCGCGGCTCATACAGCCATGAGATCGATCTTTCGAATTCTGACCATCGTGCAGGTTGTACTGCGGTTTGGCCTTGACCAGCTCGCCGTCGACGGAGCTCGGCGTGGGCTTGATTCGCGACTGCTCGGAGTTCTGCTTTCACTGCTTCGGCTCGGCCGACGGTTTGACGAAACGCGAGGCGCACGCATTCGTCAGGCGCTCGAGAGTCTTGGGCCTATTTTCGTGAAATTTGGCCAGGTGCTCTCAACGCGCCGCGACCTTCTTCCCGAGGACATTGCCGATGAACTGGCAATGCTGCAAGACCAGGTGCCGCCCTTTGAGTCCCATTTGGCCATCGCCACAATCGAACGGTCACTGGGCAAGCCCTTAAACGAGCTCTTCGAATCGTTTGAAGAGACGCCGGTTGCGAGCGCCTCCATTGCTCAGGTGCACTTTGCAAGGCTGCATGACGGCCAGGACGTGGCCATCAAGGTCTTACGGCCTGGCATGCTCTCCATTATTGATAAAGACCTGGCCCTGCTGCATCTGTTTGCGCAGCTCGCCGAACGGTTCTCCTCGGACGGTCGACGACTCAAGCCTCGCGAGGTCGTAGCCGAGTTTAATAACTACCTGCACGACGAGCTCGATCTTGTGCGCGAGGCCGCCAATGCCACGCAGCTGCGCCGTAACTTTGGAAATTCGCCGCTTCTGCAAATTCCAGAAATGCTCTGGGATTACTGCAAGTCCGACGTGATTGTGATGGAGCGGGTTTACGGTATTCCTATAAACCGAATGCAACGCCTTAAAGAGGCAGAGATCGACCTTAAACAGCTCTCCCGCGAGGGTGTTGAAATTTTCTTCACCCAGGTGTTTCGCGACGGCTATTTTCATGCTGACATGCACCCAGGCAACATTCTGGTGAGCGATCGCGGCCCGCACAAGGGCCATTACATCGCCCTTGACTTTGGCATTGTTGGAACGCTCTCGGAGTTCGACAAAAACTACCTTGCTCAGAACTTCCTTGCCTTTTTCCGTCGAGACTACCGACGGGTTGCTGAGCTGCATGTTGAGTCGGGCTGGGCACCCGCCAACACCCGGGTGGATGCCCTCGAGGCTGCAGTGCGAGGCGTCTGCGAGCCGTTTTTTGATAGGCCGCTAAAAGAGATTTCTCTCGGCCAGGTGCTGCTACGGCTTTTTCAGGCCTCGCGTCGCTTCAATGTCGAAATCCAGCCGCAACTGGTGCTTCTTCAGAAGACCCTACTCAACATCGAAGGGCTGGGCAGACAGCTTGACCCGGACCTCGACCTCTGGGTCACGGCCAAACCCTTTTTAGAGAAGTGGATGAAGGAGCAGGTGGGGCTGCAAGGTCTTCGCCAGCGTACGGAGCGCGAGGCCGAGCGCTGGTCGGCCATGCTACCCGAGCTACCCCGGCTTACACACATTGCGCTTAAGCGACTGGCCTACCCCGAGCCCAATACGACGGCCTTAAAGCTTGGCCAGCTTATTGAAGAGAACCGCCGCACACGGCGATGGGTCGTTGTTCTTTCTTTTTTGGTATTTTTGCTGCTGGTTAATATGCTGGCCCTGCTTATTAAGCTCTGGGGCCTTTTTCTGCTCCCACCTCCCGGAGGCTAAACCATCATGCTTCTTAAGCTGGTTGCAATCTATCTTGTCGTCTCTATTCTTATTGGTCTTGTTGCTGCACGTCGGGTGCATTCAGCGGCCGACTACATTACTGCAGGCCGCAACCTGCCAATGCCCGTGGTCATGGCCATGGTCTTTGCCACCTGGTTTGGGGCTGAGACCGTACTGGGAATCTCTGCAACTTTTCTTGAAGAAGGCTTTCGTGGGCTCATCTCCGACCCGCTGGGCGCCTCGATCTGCCTGATTCTCTTTGGGCTTGTCTTTGCCCTTCCCCTTTACCGGCTCAAGCTCCTAACCCTGGGTGATTTTTTCCGTGTACGTTACGACCGGCGAATTGAGCTTGTTGTCTCCCTGTGCATTGTCATTTCTTATCTGGGCTGGGTCTCGGCACAAATTACTGCGCTTGGCCTGGTCTTTAACGTGCTCTCCGACGACCTTATCAGCATGAACGAGGGCATGCTTATTGGCGCTGCTGTGGTCTTGCTCTACACCCTGGTTGGTGGCATGTGGTCGGTGGCCGCTACCACCTTCGTGCAAATGATTGTCATCGTGGCGGGCTTACTTGTCGTCACCTCCATGGCGGGCGAGATGGCCGGTGGCATCCCGCTTGTTATCGAGAAGGCCGCGGCCGAAGGCAAGTTTGACTGGCTTCCAAGCCTGGATATGGTCGATATGCTGGGCTGGATTGCCGCGCTACTCACCATGGCCCTGGGGTCCATCCCACAGCAAGACGTCTTTCAGCGAGTGAATTCCTCAAAAAATGAGTTCATCGCCGTCTGGGCCACCACGCTTGGCGGTGTGGCCTACTTCTTTTTTGCGGCAGTGCCTTTGTTTTTGGCCTACACCGCAAGCATCATCGACCCCGCCATGACAGCGGCCAAAATGGCAGAAGACTCGCAACTGGTTTTACCCACCCTGGTCGCAAATTACATGCCCTTCTGGGTGCAGGTTGTTTTTTTTGGGGCCCTGTTGTCAGTCATCATGAGCACGGCCTCAGGCACGCTCTTGGCCCCTTCGGTCACCTTTGCCGAGAATGTTATTAAGGGTGCCGTACCGAACATGACCGATCGACAGCTCTTATTCACCACGCGTCTAACGGTCCTGGGCTTCACTGTATTGGTGACTAGCTACGCCATCATCACCGACGCAAGCATTCACGCCATGGTTGAAAACGCCTACCGCATCACGCTGGCGGGCGCCTTTGTGCCACTTGCTGCTGGGCTCTTTTGGCGACGTGCAAGCAACCTTGGGGCGGCCCTTTCGGTCTCTCTCGGCCTTGGCGTCTGGCTCATGCTCGAGGCAACGGGTGCGGAGTTGCTTGTGGAGCCGCAGCTGGTCGGTCTTGTTTTTAGCCTGCTGGGCATGATTGTTGGTAGCCTTATTTCACCCAACCCGCATGCCCGCAATGCCAACGGCATTCCCATGCGCGCTGCCTAGGTTATGAACGTCATTGTGCTTGCCGCAGGCAAGGGCAGTCGCATGAAAAGCGACACGCCAAAAGTGCTTCATCCTGTGGCGGGCACACCCATGCTCGGGCATGTTTTAAGAACGGCGGCAAAGGCCGGTGCCACACGCCTCATTCTGGTGGTCGGCCATGAGGCAGCCCAGGTGCAAGACTTTGCTCGGTCGTTTTGCGCCCAGCATGGACTGCCCAGCCCGGACTTTGCACTGCAAGACCCGCCGCAAGGCACTGGCCACGCCGTTGCCCAGGCTATGCCCCTGGTTGACTTAGCCATGCCAAGCATCGTTCTGTATGGCGATGTACCACTTATAAAAGAGACAAGCCTGAAGGCCTTGCGGGCAAAACTAACGGGCCAGGTGGCACTTGCGGTGCTCACGGCTAGGCTTGACAATCCTTACGGCTACGGCCGCATTCTGCGCAGCCCGCAGGGTAACCACATGATCGGCTGCTGCGAGGAAAAAGATGCCAGCACGGACATTCGTGCCATTAACGAGGTGAACTCCGGCATTCTTATCGCGGACACACCCAGTCTTAGAGACTGGGTGGGGCGTTTACAGAACAACAATGCCCAGGCCGAGTACTACCTCACCGATACCTTTGCCCTTGCCCATGCCGACGGGGCTGGCATTGACACCTATGAATGCCCAGAAGCTGTTGAGATTCTGGGTGTGAATTCGCAAAGCCAACGGGCTGAGATTGAGCGCCAGTTTCAGCAGCGCGAAGCCCAGGCACTGATGGACTCGGGTGTCCATCTGGCAGACCCCCTGCGCATTGATGTTCGTGGCGAGCTTACCTGCGAGGCCGATGTTCAGATTGATGTGAACTGCATTTTTAGTGGTGCAGTCTGGCTGGGTAAGGGCGTTAGCATTGGACCGAATTGTGTGCTGGACACTGTCTCGGTCGGCGAGGGCTGTCGAATTGAGGCCTTCAGCCACCTTAGTCATTGCAAGGTTGGGCCGCAGGCTGTGGTGGGTCCCTATGCCCGCATAAGGCCAGGTAGCGAGCTGGGTGAGGGCAGTCATGTGGGTAATTTCACCGAGGTTAAGAACACCCGGCTTGGACGATTCTCTAAGGCGAACCACCTCAGCTATCTGGGCGACGCGGTCATTGGTGAGCGCGTGAATGTGGGCGCAGGCACCATCACCTGCAACTACGACGGCGCCGAGAAGCACCTGACCATCATTGAGGACGATGTCTTTATTGGCTCAGACACCCAGCTGGTTGCGCCCGTTACGGTGCATAAGGGGGCTACGCTTGGCGCAGGCACAACCCTTACCAGCGACGCACCGGAGGACGCATTAACCCTCTCACGAACGCGTCAGACCACCCTCACGCGCTGGAAGCGGCCAAGAAAGAAGGCCCATTAATTTATGTGTGGAATCGTTGCGGCCCTAAGCAACACCAATGTTGTTCCTCTTCTTATCCAGGGGCTTCGGCATCTGGAATACCGTGGCTACGACTCCGCAGGACTTGCGGTGCTTGGTAGGCCAGATCCGGCTGCGAATGCAAACACCATCCAACGGGTTCGCGCCGTGGGCCGTGTTGCCGAGCTCGACGCGGCAAGCCAGGGCGTTGTGGCAGACACTGGCATTGCCCACACCCGCTGGGCCACCCATGGTGCCGTCACCCAAGACAATGCCCACCCGCATTACTCAAGTGGCCAGGGCCTTGAAATCTGCCTGGTTCATAACGGCATTATTGAAAACCATCAGGCCCTGCGCGCCGAGCTCTCACAGGCGGGCTACAGCTTCAGTTCCCAGACCGACACCGAGGTGGTTGCGCACCTCTTGCACCAAGAGCGGCTTCAGGCGGGCTGCCTTATGGATGCCCTTCATGCCTGCTGCAAGAAACTTAAAGGCGCCTACGCTATTGCCGTTCTCTCCAGTCACGATCCTGATCAAATTGCTGCGGCCCGGCTTGGGGCACCCCTGCTGATCGGCCTTGGCCGCAACAGCCACGAACTCTTTCTTGCCTCCGATGCCTCCGCCCTGCTGGAACTGACCCATCGTTTTATCTACCTTGAAGACGGGGACCGATGCCTCATTCAAAGGCAGGATCAGGGTCGAGGCCACTTAACTACAGGCCAGCCAGACCCCACTA
>JAURFZ010000057.1 GCA_030834045.1 Burkholderiales bacterium | reverse complement strand
GTCATTGGTGGCTGCGATAAGAACATGCCTGGAGGCATGATTGCGATGGCCAGAACCAATGTGCCCTCCATTTACGTTTATGGCGGAACAATCAAGCCGGGCCATTACAAAGGCAAAAATCTCACAATTGTCTCGGCCTTCGAAGCGGTGGGCGAGTTTACCGCCGGCCGACTCAACAAAGACGACTTCAAGGCCATTGAACAACGCGCCTGCCCCGGATCGGGCTCCTGTGGCGGAATGTACACCGCCAACACCATGAGTTCAGCCTTTGAGGCTATGGGTATGAGCCTGCCCTACTCCTCAACCATAGCCAATGAAGATGGCGAAGCCATTGAGAGTGCAGCAGAGTCTGCACGGGTATTGGTCGAGGCCATTAAAAAAGGAATTCGCCCTCGGGACGTCATTACAAGAAAATCCATCGAAAATGCCGTCACAGTGATTATGGCCACAGGGGGTTCGACCAACGCTGTGCTTCACTTTCTGGCCATTACGCACGCTGCTGAAATTCAGTGGTCAATTGATGACTTCGAACGTATTCGTCAACGTACCCCAGTGTTCTGTGACCTCAAACCCTCGGGTCAGCACGTCATCACTGAGCTTCACGAGGTGGGAGGTATTCCGCAGGTTATGAAGATGCTGCTGAATGCGGGGTTGCTGCATGGGGACTGTCTGACCATTACGGGCAAGACCATTGCCGAGACCCTCGCAGATGTGCCCGATCAGCCACCGGCAAACCAGAGCGTTATTCGCCCCATCAACGAGCCGCTCTACAAGCAAGGGCACCTCGCGATTCTCAAGGGCAATATTTCGCCCGAAGGCTGCGTGGCCAAAATTACGGGCCTAAAGAACCCGGTCATTACAGGGCCCGCCCGTGTCTTTAACTCAGAAGACGAGGCGATGGCCGCAATCATGAAGCAGTCCATAAAAGCTGGCGATGTCGTTATTATTCGCTACGAAGGTCCGCGCGGCGGTCCAGGTATGCGTGAAATGTTGGCGCCTACCTCGGCACTCATCGGCCAAGGTCTTGGCGAGTCGGTAGGGCTTATTACAGATGGGCGCTTTTCAGGCGGGACCTGGGGGATGGTTGTGGGGCACGTTGCTCCTGAGGCCTACGTTGGTGGACCCATTGCGCTGATTGAAGAAGGTGACAGCATCACCATCGATGCCCATAAACTCCTTATTCAGCTCAATATCCCTGAGGACGATTTGGCCCGAAGGCGTGCGGCCTGGACAAAGCCTGCGCCGCGTTACAGCCGGGGGGTTCTGGCCAAATTTGCCGCCCTGGCCTCCACTGCCAGCCGCGGCGCGGTAACCGATCCGGATGCCGCTGCCATCTAGACTCTTATGAACTTCAAGGGGCTTTCTTGGTCTACAATATTCGTTCAACTGAATATAGTTGATTTGTTTAAAATATTTTCAGGGAGGAGATTTTCATGCGTTCAGTCGTTTTAGTTGTTTCAATGCTTGCCCTTACCGGCGCAGCCCATGCCAGTGCCGACCTTGTTAAAAAATACAACTGCGTAGCCTGCCACGCAGAAGCCCGCAAGATGGTGGGCCCTGCCTACAAGGACGTCGCTTCGAAGTACGGTGCTGATGGCGGTGCTGCCGAGAAGCTTGCCAAAAAAATCAAGGCAGGCGGTGCTGGTGTCTGGGGCCCTATTCCCATGCCCGCGCATCCTCAAGTGTCCGACGCCGACGCGCTAACTATGGCGAAATACATTCTTACCGTTAAGTAACTTCTTTCTTTTTGATGCACGGGCCCCCCTGTTTTACAGGGGCTCGTCAAAACCCCCAGAGTGTTGTTCACCAGGGGGTTTTTTTATGCCTGTCTTCTCCGCAGGTCAGAGCCAATCGTATTTGCCACATACTCTCAGTCATGCGTGCACTCCCCCGTCGATTTCGTATGCCAAGAATTGGCATTGTTGGGCTTGGCGATGTTGGCAAACGGCTGGTTCGTCAGCAGCTCGAATCCTCATCGGCCCGTTCGGGTCAGCTTGCTTATCGGCTCATTGGCGTCGCAAGGCGATTTGCCCCAGCAACCGACGACCCTTTTCTGGCCAGTCGCGACCGCAAGGCGCATAAGGGACTGGCAGCACGGCACTGCCCTATTCTTGGCTGGGACCTTGACCGCCCGGAAGACCAAAGACGCCTGGCAAAAATCATCACGCACTGGATTGTATTAATGCCCCCGTCTGAAGGAGCCTCGGCCGCTGGCCAGGCAATGACAACAGACACCCGCTCAAAGAGACTCAGCCTTCAAATTCGACACGTCCATGGGCAGCGCACGAGGGGCGCCGCTCACCTGACGGGTCCGAAGAACTCAAGGGGCGTCTACATCAGCACCACAGGAGTCTATGGCGACCATAATGGGCAGAACGTTGTTGAAACATCTGCCTGTTGTGCCACCGAGCCGCGCTCCCTTCGGCGACTGTCCGCAGAAGGCTATTGGCGCGGACTTGGCTTTTCTGTGCTTCGAGCCCCGGGGATCATCGCAGAGGACCGCCTGCCCATCGATCGACTTAAGCAGGCCTCGCCTGCCTTACGCTCGCAGGACGATGTCTGGGTCAATCACATTCATGCCGAAGATCTGGCTCATCTTTCTTGGCTTAGTCTCTTTCGAGGGCGCCCAGGCCGAGTCTTCAATGCGGTGAATCACTCGCGCCTAAAAATGGCAGACTATTTTGATCTGGTGGCGGAGTCAAAGGGGCTTGCCTTCCCCCGCCGTATCTCACGAGAAGAACTTCAGGCTGAAATAGCTAAGGGAACCGTAAGTCCAATGATGGCCAGTTTCATGCGTGATTCCCGCCAGGTTGAATCAACACGGCTTGCAAAAGAACTGCGAGCCCAGCTGCGCTATCCAACAACCGAAGAGGTTATTCGTCGCAATAAGACACCGATATCACCTCAATCGAGTCAGACCCCGCGGGCGTCTTGAGCTGAAGGCGGTCGCCCTCGCGAGCCTTTAGCAGCGTCCTTGCAATGGGTGAGACCCAGCTTACCCAGCGCTGTGCCGGATCAACCTCATCCTGCCCAACAATCCGAATTGTTTCCTCGGTCGAGTCATTACGAAGGTAGATAACCGTCGCACCGAAGAACACCTGATCCCCACCTTGATGCACACTGGGGTTCACAACTTGAGCCTGTTCAAGCCGCTTAGTTAGAAACCGAATCCGTCGATCAATCTCACGCAGTCGCCGCTTGCCATAGATGTAATCGCCATTCTCGGATCGATCTCCATTGGAGGCTGCCCAGCGAACCGTCTCCGTGACAGCAGGCCTTTCCACCTTAATAAGGTGCTGCATCTCAGACAGGAGTCTGCGATAACCGACTAATGTGATGTAGTTGGGCATCTGCATTCTATTTGTTGAAAAATTGGTGTAAATGCATTGATTCTAAAGAAGTTTTTTGTTGACTCCGTCATCAAAAGGCGCAGAATTCGCATTGACATAAGCCTGCAACGTGTAGGTGAGTGTCATTTCTCTCAATCCATCTTTTTAGGTGAATACATGAAAAGCTTTGTCTCTGTTGTTTCTGCTCTGATGGTGTCCCTCTCCATGCTCGCCGGCATTGCATCGACCTCCTCGGCTATTGCAAGCGAGAAGGTTGACTGCAGTAAGAAAGAGAATGCTGAAAAGAAAGAGTGCAAGAAGAAGTAATGTAGGCAAAAGCCCCGAGCCGCAAGGCGCGGGGCTTTCTTGCTAAAGGTAAAAAATGCCCACCAGACCTCCAGCAATCACAATAAGCCAAACAGGCCAACGCCAGTAGACCAAGAAAACAAAAAATAACACTGCAATTGCAAGATCCAGCGACCATGTCACGGCATTAACAAGAATAGGGTCGTAGAAGGCAGCAAATAAAAGCCCAACCACTGCGGCATTGACGCCATGAAAGGCCGACCGTAGGCTTATTTGCTGCTGAAGCGCCTGCCAGAAGGGTAAGGCCCCGGCCAGTAACAAAAAGGACGGCAGGAAAATAAAGAAAAGGGTGAAGAGCCCCAAAAGCACCATCGTCCATGGCGAGGTGAAGGCATCAAGCAGCGCTGGGGGCACCGAGGTTGCTGCGCCAAGAAACCCCGCAAAAGTAAACAGCGGCCCAGGCATGGCTTGTGCCGCTCCATAACCAAGAAGAAACGTCTCGTTCGACACCCAGCCAGGCTCTACGACCTGAAGATGCAACAAAGGCAGCACCACATGGCCACCCCCAAAAACCATGGCACCGGCTCGAAAATAAGCGTCAGCAAGCCCCACAAGGAACCCGCCCTCCATCCACCCGTTCAAAAAGGGCAGGCCAAAAAGAAGCAGGGTAAACAAGCTAAGCCAGAAAAGGCCGGCATCACGGCGTGATTGCGCGGAATGGGAGTCGAGGGGCCCGCCGTCATAGTCAGGACACGCCAAATTTGAACCTGTTCGTCTGACGTCGAGATCTGAATGGGCGTTTGCATGAGAGGGTGCAGTAAGACCCAGTTTGAACACCCAGCCCGCAAGGCTTGCTGCAATCACTGCAAGCAGCTGACCCCAGACCCCAAGACCACCACCGATGCCCAACATAAAGGCCGCCACCAGGGCTGCGAGCGTTGCTCGTGCGTTGTCTGGGCACAAGGCCCTGGTCATGCCCCATAAGGCATGGGCCACCACAGCAACCACCACCAGCTTAATGCCCGATAGCAGCCCGTAGGCAAGGCCCTCACTCAAAAGGCTATGGCCCAGGCCAATAAAGATCATGACCGCGGCAGACGGCAGGGTAAAGCCAAGCCATGCCGCCAGACAGCCCGCATAGCCAGCCCTTGCTAGCCCAATTCCCATACCAACCTGACTGCTTGAGGGCCCTGGCAGAAACTGACATAAGGCAACCAACTGGGTATAGGCCTGATCGCTAAACCATTTACGGCGAGCAACGAACTCGTCGCGGAAGTAGCCAATGTGGGCAACCGGCCCACCAAAAGAGGTTAGGCCAAGCCTGAGGAAAACAAAAAAAATAAGCCAGGGGGATGTCTTATCAGGGCCTGCGGAACCCGAGCCAGCCTGTTCAAGTACGGGTTGCGTAGCGTTTGAAGAGACCGGCTTATCGCTCAACAAAGGCCCGTTCAATAAGATAGTCACCCGGCTGTCCAAGCCCCGGAGAGACTTCAAAGCCTCTCTGGTCAAGCATCTGGGCGGTTTCTTTCAACATTGAGGGGCTGCCGCAGATCATGGCGCGATCAACGGCTGGGTCAAGAGGCGCAAGCCCAATATCAGCAAACAACTTGCCCGATTCCATGGCTGTTGTGAGCCGACCCGTATGGGTAAAGGCCTCTCGTGTCACTGTGGGGTAGTAGATAAGCTGATCTCGAACCATATCCCCAAGAAACTCATGCTGAGGCAATTCTTTGGTGAGGTAGTCGGAGTAGGCAAGTTCACTGACCAGCCGCACTCCGTGAATAAGCACAAGCTTTTCAAAACGCTCGTAGGTCTCGGGGTCGCGAACAATGCTCATGAACGGCGCAAGCCCCGTGCCTGTCGAGAAAAGATAAAGGTTTCGACCAGGGCGTAGGTCATCAAGAACCAGCGTACCTGTTGCCTTCTGACCAACCAGCAGGCTGTCACCCGTTTGAATATGCTGCAGGCGCGAGGTTAAGGGCCCATCGGGCACCTTGATTGAGAGGAACTCCAGGTGCTCTTCGTAATTGGGGCTCACCACACTGTAAGCACGCATCAGTGGCTTACCTTCCACCTCGAGGCCAATCATCACGAAATGCCCATTACGAAAACGAAAGCTTGACTCTCGGGTGGTCGTAAAGGAAAAAAGCGTGTCGTTCCAGTGGGTCACACTGGTCACGGTCTCAATGCTGTTTGCAGCCATGACAGGGGAATCCTTAATCGTTGTTATCGGTGCCAACGTAGGGGTTGGTAAGGCGCTCCTGGCCAAAGCTGCTCATCGGCCCATGACCGGGAACAAACTCAATATCGTCACCCAAAGGAAACAGCCTTTGCCTGATCGATCGCAGAAGATCGTCATGATTGCCCCTTGGGAAATCGGTTCGGCCAATGGAGCCCGCGAACAAGACGTCTCCCACGAAGGCAATACGGCTGGCAAGGTGCACGAAGACCAGGTGGCCCGGGGTATGGCCGGGGCAGTGAATAACTTCAAGCGCCTGTTCGCCCACCATAACGGTCTCTCCATCAAACAGCCACCGGTCGGGCCTAAAAGCCTGAAGTTCAGGAAAGCCAAACATCTTTGACTGCGCAGGCAGTTGGTCAATCCAAAAGGCATCGTCTGGGTGTGGGCCCTCAATAGGAACGCCGAGACGACTGGCCAATAAGCCAGCCTCCCCGCAGTGATCGATATGCCCATGGGTTAGAAGAATTTTTTCAAGATGCGCACCAGACTGGGTAACCACGGCTTCGAGTCTGTCGATATCGCCTCCAGGGTCGATGAGCGCAGCTTTTTGGGTCAAGGGGCAGACAATAAAGGAGCAGTTCTGCTCAAAAGCGGTTACCGGAATAATTTCAATTTCCATAGACCAGAGTGTAGCCGGCCTAAGGGTTTTTACGGGGAGAGCCTGCGGACCTGCCAGTGCTTCTGGGCATCCGAGCCCTCGGCACCCTCGCGCTGGAACTCAATGCGATCGTGCAGCCGAGAGGGTCGCCCCTGCCAGAACTCAAAGCGATGCGGGCTAAGTCGATAGCCCCCCCAGTGCTCGGGCCTTGGCGGCTCTGATCCAAGCTTATTGCGAAAGTCGTCGAAGGCTTGAGCCAAAGCCTCTCGCGAGTCCACGGGCTGGCTTTGCGAAGAGGCCCAGGCTCCGATTCGACTCTCAAGCGGTCGGCTATGAAAATAGGCGTCAGACTCTTCGGGCGAGACCTTCTCTAAAAGGCCCTCGATACGAACCTGACGCTCAAGCTCCGGCCAGAAGAACAACAGGCTAGCCCTGGGGTTCTGGGCAATCTGCTGGCCCTTCACGGACTGGTAGTTGGTATAGAAGACGATCCCCTGCAAATTCAGACCCTTAATGAGGACCACACGACTGCTTGGGCTGCCATCGGATCCCACAGTCGACAAGACCATGGCATTGGGCTCGGGAAGTTGGGCTTCCAGTGCCTCGTTTAGCCAGACCTCGAACTGCTGAAAAGGGTCTTTACGAACGCTTAGCTCATCAAGACTGGCCTGAGAATAGTCCTTGCGCAGGTCGGCGAGTGGATTCATGACGCACCTTTCACTATGAAAATTTGGCTAAAGTTAGCTTTATTTCGTGCATTTTAGAGTAAAAAACCCCTTTTTTACAAAAAGTTAGACCCGGGTTACGCCCTGAGATGCGTCCGTCAGTCTGGCCAATTGGCTGGGGCTCATTGATTATTCTTATCAATGACTTTGAAAGCTTCAATTGGACGGGACTAATCAATGGAGGGCACAATACGATGGTCGTTAGGATAAATAATTGTTCTAGACAATGTTGGTTTTGTTTGAAAAATCAGTATTTTGTTCAACCACTTAGGAGATAGTCATGCCTCAACTTAAAGGAAGCAGGACGCATCAGCATCTAAAGGATGCGTTTGCTGGCGAGAGCCAGGCCAACCGTCGTTACCTCTACTTCGCAAACAAAGCTGACGTCGAGGGCTACCCCGAAGTCGCCGCGCTGTTCCGTTCGACGGCTGAGGGCGAGACAGGTCATGCCCACGGGCACCTCGATTACTTGGCCCAGGTGGGTGACCCTGCAACCGATCTACCTATCGGCGGCTCTGCTGCAAACCTGAAGTCTGCCGTGGCCGGCGAGACCCATGAGTACACCGATATGTACCCTGGAATGGCCAAGGATGCGCGCGATGAGGGTTTCGACGAGATCGCCGACTGGTTTGAGACCTTGGCGAAGGCTGAGCGTTCGCACGCCAACAAGTTCCAAAAGGCGCTCGATACACTCGATGCTTAAGCTGTTTGTTTGACCCAGGTGCGCGGGCCTTGACCTCATCTTGGTCCGCCACCTGCCCCCTCCCAACGAACCCGACAAGCACCAGGCTTAGTTTGTCTGCCTGAGGTTTTGTAATGACTGATAAAACGTTTGAAGTAAAAACCAACGTAAAAAAGGACGATCATGACTGCGCGTGAAGGATCATTAGAGGCGCCCACCCGACATCCCATCGACTGGCTGAACCCCGAGTTTTATAACGAAGAAGCCTGTTTTAATGAGCTTGAGCGAATCTTTGACATTTGCCATGGTTGTCGGCGTTGCGTAAGCCTATGCGGCTCGTTTCCCACGCTCTTCGACCTTCTCGATGCAGGCGAAAGTGGCGAAATTGACGGCGTCGACAAGAAAGACTACTGGAAGGTCG
>JAURFZ010000056.1 GCA_030834045.1 Burkholderiales bacterium | reverse complement strand
CGAGCAGGCGTTCGGCTTGACGACCAGCTAAGCAGCCTGGTCTTTAACGGCGTGTTTGAGTCGTACCTGCGGCAGTCCAAAGAGAACCCTGCACGCGCCTTTGCCGACCTGACCGAGCTTCGTCAGTTCTTAACAGGCAACGGCATCATTGCCTTCTTCGATACGCCCTGGACGCCCATTTACATTGCAGTGCTGTTTTTACTGCATCCGTTTCTTGGCTACATGGCCATTGTCTTTGTCATTGTTCAGGCCCTGCTTGCAAGGCTTGGGCATTCCCGAACCCTTGCGCCCAACGAAAAGGCCTCGCTTGCGCAGACCGAGGAAATGAAGTTCTTGCAAAGCAAGGTTCGCAGTGCCGAGGTGCTCGAGGCCCTTGGCATGACACGCAACCTGCAGGCCCGTTGGCAGACCAAGCGAGTGCAAACCCTTGCAGCCCACGGTGAAAGCCAGTCGCTGACCCACCGCATGACGGGCTACAGCAAATTCATTCGTTACACGCAGCAATCGCTCTCGCTGGGTGCGGGTGCCTACCTGGTCATTCTTGGTGAAATTACGCCAGGTGCCATGATTGCCGCCAACATTCTCACCACCCGTGCGCTTGCCCCAATTGACCTGCTGGTTACAAGTTGGAAACAGTTCTTGGGTGCGCGCGAAGCCTTTAAGCGCCTGGAAACGCTGATGGTGCGTTTTCCAGCGCGCGACCGTGCCTTGTCGCGTACAGCCCCCGAGGGGGTCATGCGGCTTAACGAGGTGATTGCCACGGCCGATGGCCGTGAAGAACCCATACTTAAAGGGGTGAGCTACCTTGCGCCTGCAGGCTCCGTCACGGTGGTGCTTGGCCCCTCGGGGTCGGGAAAATCAACCCTGGCGCGTGTGGTGGTTGGCATATGGCCGCAGGTGGCAGGCGAAGTGCTGCTTGATGAGCGCCCCATCTCGGGCTGGGACCGCGACGAACTTGGGCCTCACATTGGCTACCTTCCCCAGGACATCGAGCTCTTTGATGGCAGCATTGCCGAGAACATTGCACGGTTCGGCGAGGTTGAGCCCGAGAAGGTTGTTACAGCAGCAAAGGCCACGGGCCTGCATGAAATGATTCTTCGCATGCCCAAGGGCTACGACACCTCCATTGGTGAGGCGGGCCGAATTTTATCGGGCGGGCAGCGCCAACGCATTGCCTTGGCCCGAGCCGTCTATGGCGACCCGCGGCTTGTGGTGCTCGATGAGCCCAATGCCAACCTGGACGACGTTGGCGAGAAGGCCCTGATGCAGGCCGTCATGCTCATGAAACAGCAGGGCAAGACCATCTTCCTTATTTCGCATCGGCCCCAAGTCATGGCAGTTGCCGACAGGCTTCTTATTCTTGCTGATGGCCAGGTTCAGGCAAGCGGCCCCAAAGACGGGGTTCTTGCTGCGCTTACCAAGGCTAGGCAAGACCAAGAGGCCTCGGCTGCTGCCTCGAGCAACGCCTCAAGCAACTCGTCATCCGACGACCCTCATTAATCGACCCAAACCCAAAGACCTTCATCATGACAACACCTGCCTATATCCAACGCGCAAAAGCCCAGGCCCAAACGGTGGCTACTAAAACAGGCGCAGCCGGCCGCCCCGGATGGGGAAGCCTTACCGATGGCGCAGACCCAGGCCTCAACCAGTCTGACGAAACCACTGACATCACCGATTCCGGCCGTGCCGCACGCGTTGGCCTCTGGACGCTAGCAATTGGTCTAGGTGGCTTTCTGGTCTGGGCCTCGCTTGCCCCGCTTGACGAAGGCGTGCCCACCCAAGGCATGGTCTCCATCGATACCAAGCGACGCACGGTGCAGCATCTTCAGGGTGGCATGGTGCAAGAGGTGCTGGTGCGCGAAGGCGAGCAAGTAAAGGCCGGACAGCTGCTGGTGCGGCTTGACGACTCAACGGTACGCGCCAACTACGAGGCCGCACGTCAGAACCTTGCTGCCTTGCGTGAAAACGTCATTGCCCAGAATGCCGTGCTGCAGGGCTTAAAGGCCGCAGAAAAGAACCGCGGCGACCAGCTTGGCTTTATTGAGAAGGAACTTAATGGCGTGCGTGGCCTTGTGAAAGACGGCTTTGCGCCCATGGTGCAGCAGCTGCAGCTTGAGCGCCAGCAGGCCGAGGTAATGACCAGCATTAGCGATATTCTCACCAACCAGCAACGCACCGATCAGGCCTTGCTTGAACTGCAACACCAAATTAAAGCGGCCCAGCAAAGGCTCTCTGCAGCCGAGCAAGACCTGGAACGTCTTGAAATTCGTTCAAGTGCCGATGGCCAGGTGGTTGGGCTTTCTATTGCCGCGGTCGGCGCCGTTATTCAACCCGCGCAACGCATCATGGATATTGTTCCGAAAGGCGAAGACCTCACCATTGAGTCGCGTGTTGCCCCCCAGTTCATTGACCGCATCGCCACGGGTGATGCAGTGGACATTCGCTTCTCGGGCTTTTCGAACGCGCCTCAGTTGGTGGTGGATGGCGTATTAACCTCGGTCTCCCAAGACGTACTTATTGACCCGGCTACCCAACAGCCTTATTACTTGGCTCGCGCAGTGATCACCCCGGAGGGGCTCAACATGCTGGGCAAACGCGAGATGCAGCCGGGCATGCCAGCCGAGGTCATTATTAAAACTGGCAGTCGCACCATGTTGAACTACCTGCTGCACCCGCTCACCAAGCGTGTTGCAGCCTCGATGAAAGAAGAATGATGATGCTGAACCTGAACCCGTTACCAGCACCTACTACTCTTGTCTGCAAGGGCAAAGAGGCCCTTGGCGAAGTGCCCCTTGGCGAAGTGCCCCTTGGCAAAGAGGCCCTTGGCGAAGAGCTTAGGCGCAAGGCGTTGCGCACCACGGCTGCACTCGCCCTGCTTGCAACCGCAGGCGCCGCCCATGCCCTTAGCCTTGCCGAGGCCTACACAGCAGCCCTTGGAAACGACCCGCAGTTTCGTGCGGCCCAGGCTCAAACAGAGGCCAGCCGCGAGGCCCTACCCCAGGCGGTGGCAAGGCTGCGCCCCAACATCTCGATCTCCTCGCAGCACTACCGTATCGAACAAGAGCGCACCGATGGCGGGCAGAGCTTTCCTAAGCAAGACTATCCAAGCTACAGCACAACGCTTTCCATTCGTCAGCCGCTGCTTAACCTTCGGCTCACAGCAAGTCGTGACCAGGCCAAGGCCTCTGTAGCTTCAGGCGAGGCGGCCCTAAGCCTTGAGCAGCAGCAGCTTGGCAACCGGCTTGTCGCCGCCTATGGCAACCTGGCGCTTGGTTACGAGCAGCTAACCCTGGTAAACCTTCAGCAGCGCTCGACCGGCTCGCGCCTTACCGCAGCCAAACGCGCACTTGAAGCCGGTACGGGCATTCGAACAGACATTGATGAAATACAAGCCCAAAGCGACCTACTCGACGCCCAGCAACTGCAGGCCAGGCAGGCCATTCAGGCCGCGCAGGCCGAGCTTGAAGAGATTACTGGCCGCCCCATTACCAAGCCCATTTTGCTTCGCGAGAACAAGGCCTTGCTAATAGCAAGCCAGAGGCTTGACCCCGGCACACTAAGTACCTGGCTTGAAAAAATTAACACTGCCAGCCCCGAGCTTCTTGCCCGCAAGGCTCAGGTTGAGGCTGCCCAGGCCGCAGGCCGTGCAACCCGCGCCGACCACCTGCCCACCCTTGAACTCGTCGCACAGACCTCTAAAAGCTCCAGCGAAAACAGCTTTTTTGTAGACTCAAAAACCGAAACCCAGGCCATTGGTGTTCAGCTGACGCTTCCCCTTTACCAGGGTGGTTTTCTGCAGTCGCGTGACCGGCAGACCGCCGCCGAACTGCGTGCAGCCGAAGAGCTTGTAAGCCGCACCCAGACCACCGCTCGCATTGAGGCAAGTAAGGCGTTTTATGCCCTAAAAGAAGGCATTGCCCGTGTGGCCGCGCTTGAGAAGGCTGTGGAGTCCGCCAAACAGGTGGTTATTGCTAACCAGAAGAGTTTTACGGCGGGGCTGCGGTCCACGCTGGATATTCTTGCCGCTGAACAGCGCGCCGCCCAGACACAGCTTGATTTAAGGCAGGCGCAGCTGCAGTTGCTGGTGAACCACGTGCGCCTTTTAGGGCTCGTGGCCCAGGCCGATACGCCCGTCTTTGAAGAGCTCTCAACCTGGTTCCAATAAAAAAGAGCCCCGGTATTGGGGCCCTTCAAGTTAGTGCAAGGCGAACGACGCTTGTGTTACTTCGAAAGCTGATACCCGTCGCGTAGCCTGTAGATGGAGCGGTTCAGGTAATCGGCCCCGGTGCGGTCCCGGTTGGCAAACACGGTAAGGCTCTCGCCCACCCGCGGAATAATGCCGTAGCCCTGCACAATGCGGTTGTCCTTCTCAAGCACCTTGGTCTCAACGGAATACTGAAACTGGTTGGTGCCCTGCAGCTGAACCGGACCAAGGCCGCGGTTGACCCGAGGTGTAAGGGGGACTGAAATTTGAAAGCCTGCAAACGAGGTGTAGGGCTCGGCACTGCTGATGCGACTTTTACGAAAGAAGACACCAAAGCTTGTGTCCCCATGCCAGAACCGCTGGGTAATTAAATAGCCCTTATCGCCCCCCCAGAAGGTACCGCCTTGAATTTCCGTATGGCTTGATGGCCACACACCGGGCGCAACACGCACCGAGACCAGCGAGGGCTCGCGGTTTTTACTCAGGCCTGTTGCATTGGTCGCTGCCTCTTCGTTGGTGAAGTCTCCCTGAGAAACACCAAGCCTTAACTGACCTTCAAAAAACTGGCTTGCCGCCTCAAACTGCCAGCCCTGCCAGTCAGAGGCAGATAGGGTAACGGGGGCAATGGCCCCGCTTGCAAACCGGCCCTCGCCCTGAGCCTTCGGTCGCGCAAAGATGCTGCCGTAGCTTAGCCTTGCCAGGGTGTCGCCTGCAGGAATACGTGCAAGCTGATGAAAGAGCTTGCGATCTGTCGCCGCAACAAAACGCGAGTTATAAAACGCGCCGCCCGATTGAAAGTCGCCCGACTTAATGCCCGAGGGGACAACACGGTTTACGTCAAGGTAGGCGCCTTGCCACAGGGGCAGCACCAGGTTGGCATTCAATGCAATGTCGTGGTCCAGTGCGCCGGCCTCGGTGCCAATGCCGGTAATAAGCCCCGGGCTAAGAATAAGTTCGGGCCGAAAGGCCTGGGCACTGAACAGGCCTGACCCCCAACTGCCTACGCCTTGGGGAAGACCGCTTGCACTGGCATCGCCGGCAACCGCAGACTGCACCGCTGTTTTCGAACCAAGGCTGACGAAACTTACGGGCGTGCCCGTGCCGCAGGCAAGCGAGCCTTCGGTTAAGAATTGGTAGGCGCAGTTGCTTGTGCCCTCAAGCCTGGCAAGCACAATGCCACGGCGTGAGACTTCCAAAACAAAAGGCTTAGTCACCTTGCCATAGGCGGCGGCCACGGGGCCCAAAGCGGCACCTGCAGCATCCAGCAGATTCCAGGCGTAGCTGGTGTTGTCAACCCGAACCCACAGGCCATTGGGTGCATCTTGCACGAGGGGCTTGTGAAAGCCCGCCGCCTGCAATGCGCCAAGCAACCGGTTGGCTGGCATGTCGGAAACCGTAAGCACGCCTCCGCCTGCACGACTGGCCGAGCCACCCGCTGCACCCGCTGCACCCGATGCACCCGACGCCTTGGCCCCAAGGCTTGGCAGCCCGGTGTCAAAGGCCATGGTGGCACCAATACCCATCCAGTTCTTCTCGGTGAGTCTGGAATCGGAAATGCGTTGGGTCACTGAAAAGTGAGGCTGGATGGACCACGAGGTGTAGGCCCGCGGGGCCTGAAGACGCGCCGACATCCAGGCCTCACCTCCAACCGCCTCAGCAGATAAACCAAGCCACGAGGCCGCCTGCCAATAAATGGAACCAAACACACCATCAAGCGGCGCGGTGGGCACCCTGGCCGAGGCCATTCCCAACGAAACCTCAACATCGTCAAACCGCTGCGAGGCCACACCGTAATACGAGCGGAAATAGGTGGCCGCGCCACCCAGGTCGGTGGCACCAACGGCAAGCGACGGCCAACCAGACCATGAGGCTGGCACAGGTAGCTGCCACTTCAAGGAGCCTGAGAAATCACGAATCATGCCCGGTGGGCACTTGCCGGCTTCAAACATATTGCAGTTCAAATCGTTGGTGGCAAGCCTGCCCACCATTTCAAGGCTAGGCAGAAGCCCAAAGCCCATTTGAATATTGTAGCCATCGGGGTCGGGAGCGCCTGGCATTTGTTGATCGTAAGAAAGACCCACCGCGCCCGAGGGCAAGGTGTAGGCATTAGGGGTCATCACCCCTGTTGAGGAGTAGCCTTGTACGGACAGCCCCGTGTTCACGTCTGCACGGGGCGCAGACTGTCCATGGACTGCACCCGCAGTTAAACCAAGCACGGTGGCAAGGCTTACGAAAAGCGTGTTTGAATAGCGCATGAAGCACCCTTCCTAACTTTGGAAACGAATTTTTATCGAGGTATATGACAGCGAGGATACAACACCGGTCTGCGAGTCGGCGCCATGCTCTAGGTAAACTGGGTGTTGCCTTCACCGGCCTTGCCCTTACGCCTGGGCTTGCTGCATTTGCAAGCAAGGCCCTCATGGCGCCCGAACCTCTTGCCGCAAATGCATCGGGCAGACAGGCGCCCGACTTCACGCTGCCACAGGTTTTAGCCACACAAGGTCTTGGCCCCTCCGTGAGCCTATCAAGCCTTAAAGGCCAATGGGTCTACCTTGATTTCTGGGCCTCTTGGTGTGCGCCCTGCCTGCTCTCGTTCCCCTTCATGAACGCGATTCAGGACGCTAAGGCTTCCTTAGGCATTCAGGTGGTTGCCATTAGCGTGGACCGCAAAGAAGACCGCCTTGCCGACTTTCTTCGTGCAAACCCGGCACGGTTTCAGGTGCTATGGGATGCCCCCGGCCGAGTTGCAAAGGACTATGCCGTTTCCACCATGCCCACCAGCTTTCTTATTCACCCTAAGGGCTTTATTGTGTTTGAACACAAAGGCTTTACTGTGAACACTGCAGATTCACTTCGCCAAACCCTTGAACGCCATGTCTCAGAAAAATCTTAAGTTGTTGCGGGCTGCCAGAGCCTGGCTCGCCATCAGTTTCACAAGCCTCATGGGCAGTGTCTTGCTTACGGGCTGCCAGAGCCTGCCGCGGGTCGCAGCCTGGGAGAAGGCCTACCTGGCCGAGCCTGCCATGGCCCTTGAACCCGACCCGCTTGACCGGCGATTCACCGAGCATGTCTACTTCAGTCGCGAGGCCTCCTCAGGGGGCGCAGGCATTGGGGGTGGGGGCTGCGGGTGCAACTAGGCTGGCTTAAAAAGCTAAGCCTGGTGTCTGCATCACTTGCCGGTGGCTCCTTGGCAATACCCGCAGCGTCGCTCGCCAACCCTGCAAGCGCAGGTACAGCTACCACTGCACCTGTCTTCTCCGAGCTTCGGCTTAAGTATCTGCACTATCAAGAGTCCCAAGACGGGCACGACCGCATGGCGGTGAAGGCCCCATCGCTTGGCTTTACCTTGGCCATGTCCGAGGCTTGGTCTGCCCAGGGGTATTTGGTCTCCGATGGCATCTCGGGTGCCTCGCCCACCTACTACACCGACCCCGACAGTTTCACCTCGGTGAATGACGAACGCAACGCCTCCGATTTTCGCCTAAGCCGTCACTGGGCGAATTCTCAGCTTACCCTTGGACTGGCTTACTCCCGCGAAGCCGACTACCAGTCGCGCAACACCAGCCTTCTATGGCGACAGAGTAGCCAAGACCGCAACCAGAGTTACGAGCTTGGCTACTCCATAAGCCGCGACACCATCAATCCCGTCACCGGCATTGTGGAGAATGAAAAAAAGAACGTTCAAGAATGGCTCGTGGGAGTCGGCCTTGTACTAAGCCCCCTTGACGTAGTGCAGGTTAGTCTTGTTCACAGCCGCGGCCTTGGCTATTACAGCGATCCTTATAAACGCTTTGATCTGCGCCCATCAAAAAAAGAGCAGACAGCACTTAGCTTTGTGTGGAACCACCATTTTGAAAGCTCAGGCCGCAGTCACCGTTTTGGCCTTCGGCTCTACGACGACAGCTTTGGTATTGGCTCGGTGACGCTTAGCTCAGAACTTCATCAGCCTCTGGGCCAAGGCTGGTCGGTGAGCCCCGTGCTTCGGCTTTACTCGCAGTCTGCCGCCTACTTCTTTTCCCCGCCCGATCCTGCCTCACCAAAGCGGCCCGCCATTCCACAAGGCCACAGGCTAGGGCAAGACCCCATTAGCTTCGATCAGCGCTTAGCCCGTCTTGGCGCCTACACCCTTGGCCTTAAGCTTGAGAAACGTGTTTCGGCTCAGCTTAGTGTTGACCTGAAGTACGAGGTCTACCAGCAGGCCAACCGCTGGACCAAGCATGGAAGTGACACCCCAGGGCTTG
>JAURFZ010000055.1 GCA_030834045.1 Burkholderiales bacterium | reverse complement strand
GAGGCCTACGAGCTTGACCATTGCGACCGACCCTTCGGGACGCTTGCAGGCCACAGCGGCCATCGTCGCATTGATGACCGGGAGGAACTGATTGACCGGCCTGGGACGATTGACCTTACTGCCCATGTCAATTTCACTGAGCTTGCGCAGGCCTTCTTAGACGAAGGCTTCGAGGTGGGTCTGCATACCCAGGCGGCCTGGATGCTTGACCAAGGCATTCTTGACCAGGCACGCGATCTTCTTTTTGAAGGGGTGGGTCGAGCCGCTGGCGCTGTGCCGTCTGACCGTGCCGCGCTGGCTCAGCTCTCACAGCTGCAGATGTTGCTTGGCGACTCCGCCATGGGTCAGTCGTTTATGGTGCTCTCTGCAAGGCGCTTGTGAACGAAAGACTGCCGATAGCCCTCGATGGCCTCTCGAATGGTCGAGGGATCTTTCGCAGACTGGCTCTGCGCAACCGCGCTAACGGAAAGGTGGCTTAGTTCGTCACAAAGCTGCATCCAAAGGCCCCATCGTTCGTGAAGCTTGCCGTTGGTCTCTTGGCCTTGCTCGGCAAGCAAGAATTGCCCAAGTAAACCCATGGCCCCTAGGCGTTCGGGCCTGCGAAAAACATCGGCCCTGCTTGCCCATGCGGGCAGCTTTTCTGGCCAGGTCGTTGGTGCCTCGAGCAGCCTTTCAAGAGCAGAAAAACCAGGCATAAGCGCGATCCATTCCTCGACCTTCTTGGGCAGCCTGTCGCGAAGAGCTCCCTTTGCCCCTGCAAGCAAAAGCGCGGCTTTAACCTCAGCGGGCAGTCCGAGCGTTGAGGCGTGGTTAAGCCTGGTTTCAAGCCCTGAGTCGGCCTGCGGCTCTGCAAGGCCCAGCACGGGCTCAAGCAGGCCAAGCTTTCTAAGAAAGCCAATCATTCGGCCGGGTGTTTTCTCATGAAGGCCTTTGTAAAGCTCTTGCCAGACGCGTTCAGCAACAAGGGCCTGAACTTCTCCGTCATCGCGCATGGCCTCACAGAGGGCGAGGGTGTCGGTGCTGACCTGAAACTCAGGCCAGCGACTCAGAAATCGGGCAAGCCTCAGAAGCCGCACTGGGTCTTCTCGAAAGGCAGGGCTCACGTGACGAAGCCTTTTTCGTTGCAGGTCTTCGAGGCCGCCGTGCGGGTCGTGAAGCCTGCCTTGCTCATCCACAGCCATTGCATTTATCGAGAGGTCGCGGCGACAGAGATCGTCTTCAAGACGAACGGATGGGTCGGCATGAACTTCAAAGCCCCTATAGCCTGCGCCTGTTTTGCGTTCGGTGCGTGCGAGTGCGTATTCGTTTTTAGAGTCCGGGTGAAGAAAGACAGGGAAATCCTTTCCCACCGGTTTAAAGCCCAGACGAAGGAGATCCTCGGGTCGTGCGCCCACCACCAGGTAGTCCCGGTCGACCCCCTGTTCGCCCATCAGCGCATCGCGCACCGCGCCGCCAACACAATAAACGGCGATGCTGGCGTTAAGACCTGCGAGGCAGGGGTCGGATCGGTCCGGTGCAAGCCGGGCAAGCGGGTCCTGGCCCCTGTGTCCAGGGCTCTTGTGGCCCTCAGAGCCCAAAACTGCTGAGGCCTTTAGAGGGTCTTGGCGCGCCGGGCAAATAATCGCCCCCTTGGGGTCTGCCCGCCAAGAATGGCATCGGCCACTGCATGCAGGCTTGTGGGCTTTGGCACACCGAGCTCCGCAGCCATTGGGCCACTGCCAACATTGGGTACCGAGGCCGAGGCCAGGTTGTCGCGCGTAAGCAGGGGTTCACCCGGAAGGCTCTCCATGATGAGGGCCTGGATCCATGCGAGGCTGTCCGAAAGAGGCAGTATGGGTCGCGGATGACCACTGTAGAACCCCGCCCAATGCACGATTTCATAGAGGCTAAGAACCTCAGGGCCCACGCACTCGTATGTCTTTCCTCGAGTTTCGGGATTTCTAATGCAGCTAATAAGGGCCGTTACCAGATCGTCGATGGCAATAGGCTGGAATTTGGCATGCGGGGTCGCCAGCGGCACGATGGGTATAAAGCGTTGCAGTTCGGCAAACAAATTAAGAAACCGATCTCCCGGCCCAAAGACAACGGAAGGCCGCAAAATAGTGAGATCGATGGACAACGTGCCCCGAAGGGCTGCCTCGCCTGCCGCCTTAGAACGCAGGTACATGGAGGGTGCCTGGTCGGAGGCACCAAGCGCACTGACATGAATGAGCCTGCGAATGCCAAGCCGAATAAGACAGCGCGCAAGTCTTGAGGGCAGCTTGACGTGGCATTCGTCAAAGTCGGGTCCCCAGGGCTTGCCGGGGCGGCTCTGAAGGACCCCCACCAGGTTCACAATGGCCTGGCTGCCTTCAATGGCATCGCCAAGCTCGCTTTCTTGTCGGATGTCGGCCTCTACGATCTGTATGCCCGGAAGACTCCAGAGCTGTTTTGCTTTTGAGCGGGATCGGGTAATGACTCGAATGGTTCGGCCCGTACCCTGTGCCTCCCGTGTAAGAGCCTCCGCCAATGCGCGACCGATGAACCCAGAACCCCCAAGAATGGAGATGATTGCCTGTTGCGTCATAGCCTCAAATTGTAGGCCGATTCACAGGGAGCTAGGGTGAACACCCTTATGGACCTGTGCTCGGAAGTTGATGCCAGTGGGCCTTGCCAAAAGGGGCCTCAGCCAGGCGCAGGACTCTAGCGGCTTGAAGAGGAACGACTCGAGGGCTCGATATGCGACAGCCAGGCCGATAGACGCTGCGAGGAGGCATCATCGTGCTGGGCAGGCTGAGAGGGGGTATGGCTAAGGGCAAGCATGGTCTCGTACATCACTGTGTTTGCAAGCACTTGCTTCACGTAATCACGTGTCTCCGTAAAGGGAATGGACTCTGCGAAGGCGGCTCCAGGTACCTGGCGATCGATGGAGCTCTGCCAGAGTTGGCTGCGCGAGGGCCCCGCATTGTAGGCGGCGCTTGCCAGCACAGCCGACCCATTAAAGCGGCTGTGCATCTGTTGCAGGTAGGCCGTCCCGAGCCGCAGATTGAAAGAAGGCTCGACCAGCCTGCGGGCATCCACACGGCCCATGCCGAGCCCTCGAGCAACCGAATTGGCTGTGGCCGGCATGATCTGCATCAGACCTGCCGCCCCGACGGGCGACTTGATTTTGGGAAGAAACCTTGACTCTTGGCGAATGAGGCCCATGACCCAGCCCGTCTTAAGCCCTTTGCGGTCGGCTTCTTGTTCAATGAGCTCTTTAAAGGGTTTGGGATAGCGAAGCCGAAAGTCATGCACGTCTTGGGTTCGAATGGCCGCGGCAATAGCCCGGTCGGGAAGGCCTGCCTCAAGGGCAAGCTGGCTGGCCGCAAGAAGCCCGAGGTCTGGAAGCCGGTTGATAAGGGCGTTCCACTCCACGATGGCCTCGGCGCGCAGCCCAAGGCTTGCCAGGCTAAGGCTGCGACCAAGAAACGGGTCACTGAGAACCGATGGTCGGAGAAGGCCAATGGTGTAGCGCTCCGGGTAGTCGGGCTCGGACTTCATGGGCAGCAAGGGCCGGTTGAGAGCTTCGGAGGCCAGCAGCCGATAAAACGACCAGCCCTCGGGAATGGTCTCCCAAAGAGCTCGGGCAAGCTCGGGCCTGCCTTGCTGCTCCATAAGCCAGCCCCGCCAATAGACCCAGGTCTCCTGGTTGCGTAAGAGTTCGGGCATGGCCGCAAGAATGGGCCGCAGAAGCTCGGGCTCGGCCCGCCGTAAGGCGAGCCTGGCCGCGGCCTCGACGATCTCAGGGGGCTGGTCGGGCGCCGAGGCAATGCCCAGAGCAAGGTAGGACCATGCACGTCGGTCGGTGCGCATCCAGAGGCGAGAGCCCAGCGCAAACCGCGCAAAGGACTGTTGTTCGGGGTTGAAGCGTTTGGCAAGGGGCTCGAAGCGATTGGCTGCGGTTGCCGAACTTGAGCGACTGGTAGCAAGGATGCTCAGCAGGTCGAACTCATAGGGCATGGGCCGAATACCGGCAGCCTGACTGGCCTTCCACAACCTTTTACCGGATGCCTGGCTTCCCATTAAGGCCGCCCAGCGCGCTCGGATGGTGATTTCGTTTCGGTTAAGCAGTCCCTTACCTGCCGCATCTTCCAAGAGGCTGAGACAGCCCTCCAGAGTCTCGTTGCCGCGGGCGAGTCCCATGGCCTCGCCCAGGGTTTCGTTGGTTAGCACCAACCGCGCACGGGAGCAGGCAATGCCCGTGGGCTCAGGGTGGTGCGGGTCCGGGGGCAGGTTGCTTAGAAGCCTTGCAAGATCGGGCCAGCTTCGGCCGCGAATACCTGCAACAAGCAGGTCGTTCTGCAAGGCTCGTGCAAGGGGGTGATCATGGTGCAACGCCTGAAAACTCCGGAGACGCTCAATGGTAACGGGCTGGAAGGGCTTTTTCGAAATAAGAAGCCGGGCTTCCCAATAGTCGGCCCAGACCACCAGGGGATCGTCTTGAGCCGCAAGCCTTGCACGCGAGCGGGCAAGGCCCTGACTGTCCTTGCGCATGAAGGCCGACTTTGCATCAATAACCGGATGGACTGCAACGGCAGTCTTGGCCGCCTGCTGACCGACTGCCGTAAGTGGCTGAGCCAGCAATGTGCAGGCTGCAAATGCACCAAGAGCAGACGTCAATCGTGCAAAGATCATTGGGAAAGCATAGCCCGATTGGTTGGACTGCGCGAGGGATGGTCGCGATAAACGCGACAAAGAAGGGTAAATTGCCATGGATGTCCGATTCCTCGCTCTCCCTTGTTAAATCGACTCTTCGCAGGGCACTTTTAGCCCAGCGGCAAGATTTAACGTCCGTGAACCGCCACGAGGCCGAGATAAAAATGGCGGGTTGTCTTAAAGATTTCCTTGCCACCAAGCCCTGGCAACGCTGTGCCGTATTTTTGCCTTGGCGTGGCGAGCCCGATCTAACAAAGGCCTGGCACGATTTGCACGGGCAAGGCTATGCCTTAGCCTTGCCGGCCTGTCTGGAAGACCGCAAGACCATGGAGATGCGCAACTGGGAACCCACGAGCCCCCTCGAGCATGATGCCCTTGGTCTTAGGGCGCCTGCTGCCTCAGCCGGGGTGGTTGTCTGTGACGCCTGGCTGGTCCCCTGTCTGGGCGTTGGGCCTGAAGGCAAACGACTTGGTGCCGGCATGGGCTTTTACGACAGGGCCATTGCAGCGCTAAAGCCGAACCAACGCCCCGCGACGATTGGCATTTGTTTTCAGGCCGGTCTCGTGCCGACCTCCTTTGCGCAGGCGCACGACCTTGTGCTTGATGCCTGCCTCACCGAAGAAGGCATTCGGTTTTTTTAACCGGCCCGACAGAGCCCATCACGCCCATCAAGCTTGAGCGCCGCAGCGATCTTCAAGATGGGCTCCGCTTTATTCATGGTGTAGAAGTGAATGCCGGGAACGCCTGCCGTAAGGAGTTGATCGACAAGGTCGGTGACAACCTCGTGGCCAAAGGCCCGAATGGAGGCCGCGTCATCGCCGTAGGACTGCAGCCTCTGACGAATCCATCGTGGAATTTCCGTGCCGCAGGCATCTGAAAACCGTGCCAACTGGTTAAAGTTGGTGATAGGCATGATGCCCGGAACGATGGGCTTGTCGATGCCCTTGGCGTAGGCCTCGTCAACAAGTCGAAAGTAGGCATCGCTATTGAAAAAATATTGAGTAATTGCGCCATCGGCGCCCGCCTTCATTTTTTCGACAAAATGGTGCAGGTCGAGATCGGCGGACCGCGCCTGCGGGTGAAACTCGGGGTAGGCTGCCACTTCAATAAAAAACTGGTCATTGAACTTCTCCCGAATGAATCGAACCAGATCGATGGCATGCATAAATTCCCCGCCATGGCCGTAGCCTGAGGGAAGATCACCTCGCAGGGCGACAATGCGGCGAATACCCATAGCCTTATAGTCTTCAAGAAGCCCTTGAATATCGGCGCGGCTTGCACCAATGCAAGAAACATGGGGGGCCACATCGCCAAACTGGGCCCTCATCTGTTCAACGGTTAACCGAGTGCCATCCCGGGTTGAGCCGCCTGCCCCGTAAGTAACTGAGACATAACTGGGCTTCAGGCTGGCAAGTGCTTGACTGTCAAGTCCAAGTTGGGCCTGGGTCTCGGCCGATTTTGGGGGAAAAAATTCAAAGCTGATGGTCATGATTCTTATACAAAATCGGGTGCCGCAGTATGCATTGACGTTCGAGGCCAGGGCCTCGAACGCCTGTAAGCAACCTTGCAACAGCGGTCTAAACTAGTACCGGTAGGTGTCGGCCTTGTAGGGACCTTCTACGGGTACGCCAATGTAGCCAGCCTGCTCTGCGCTAAGTTCGGTAAGCATCGCGCCAAGTTTGGCAAGCTGCAACCTTGCCACCTTTTCATCGAGGTGCTTAGGCAGAACATAAACCTTGCCCTTTTCGTAAGACGCCTGGTGAGCAAAGAGTTCAATCTGGGCAATAACCTGATTGGCAAAAGAAGAGCTCATGACATAGCTGGGGTGGCCCGTTCCGCAGCCAAGATTCACCAGTCGACCCTGAGCAAGCAAAATAATGCGCTTGCCGTCGGGGAAGATCACGTGATCAACCTGGGGCTTGATCTCGTCCCAGGTGCAGCTTGAGAGTGCCGCGACATCGATCTCGTTGTCGAAGTGACCAATGTTGCAGACGATGGCCTGATCCTTCATGCGAGCCATGTGATCGTAGCCAATAACCGACTTATTACCCGTGGCTGTTACAAAAATATCAGCCTTGTCCGCTGCATAGTCCATGGTGACAATTCGGTAACCCTCCATGGCGGCCTGAAGCGCACAAATTGGATCGATCTCGGTGATCCAGACCTGGGCTGAAAGGGCACGAAGCGCCTGGGCCGAGCCCTTGCCAACATCGCCATAGCCACAGACGACAGCAACCTTACCTGCCACCATGACATCGGTGGCACGCTTAATGGCATCGACCAGCGACTCGCGACAGCCGTAAAGGTTGTCGAACTTGCTTTTTGTGACCGAGTCGTTGACGTTGATGGCGCGAAATGCAAGCTCACCGCGTGCAGCCATTTCGTTGAGTCGCAAAACGCCCGTGGTGGTCTCTTCTGTCACGCCAATCATGGCATCGAGGTTCCTCTGATAGAAGCCTGGGTCCGCCCCGAGACGCCTTTTAATTGACTTGAAAAGTTCAATTTCTTCTTCGCTCTGGGGGTGGTCAAGCACGCTAACATCACGCGCAGCCTTGGCGCCAAGATGCAGCAAAAGGGTGGCGTCGCCGCCGTCATCAAGAATCATGTTGGTGCAGCCACCATCGGCCCAGTCGAAGATGCGATGGGTGAAGTCCCAATACTCTTCGAGGGTCTCGCCTTTTTTAGCGAAGATGGGTACCCCAACCTCCACCATAGCCGCCGCCGCATGGTCTTGCGTTGAGAAGATATTGCAAGATGCCCAGCGAACCTGCGCACCAAGGGCGGTAAGGGTTTCAATGAGCACTGCCGTCTGAATGGTCATGTGCAGCGAGCCGGTAATACGCGCGCCTTTTAAGGGTTTCTGATCTGCATACTCTTTGCGTATGGCCATAAGACCCGGCATTTCGGTCTCGGCAATGGCAATTTCTTTTCGCCCCCAGCCTGCAAGGCTTAGGTCAGCAATGACGTAGTCGGGGTTTGTTTTGGGTTTTAAAACGGCGCTCATCTCGCGCTCCTTTCGTGTAGTAGGGAATCGCGAGCGCCGTTACTCTAAGAATCTGTTCAAGCCTGGGGGCAAAGCCTCGCAACGCTCCTTGAACAGCCTTAAATTGTGACCTGGTCGTTTGGCCTGGTCAAGCGCTTTTCAACGCGAAACCGGCCAATACCAGGGGTTTTTTTAAAGGCAGGCCGCCTTGAGAGCCTCGGCCTTGTCGGTGGACTCCCAGGTGAAATCGGGCTCTTCCCTTCCAAAGTGACCGTAAGCTGCGGTGTTTCGATAAATGGGCCGCAGAAGGTCAAGCATCTTCACAATGCCCTTGGGTCGAAGGTCAAAGACCTGGCGCACCGCCTGAATAAGCTTGTCGTCGGAGACCTTTCCGGTCCCTTCGGTGCTCACGCTAATGGAGGTGGGCTCGGCCACACCAATGGCATAGCTCACCTGGACAAGCGCCTTTTCGGCAAGGCCTGCGGCAACGATGTTTTTAGCCACATAGCGGCCCGCATAGGCGGCCGAGCGGTCAACTTTGGATGGGTCCTTGCCTGAAAAAGCTCCGCCCCCGTGCGGTGCTGCGCCACCATAGGTGTCCACAATTATTTTTCGACCCGTAAGGCCGCAGTCGCCCTGCGGGCCGCCGATGACGAACCGACCGGTGGGGTTCACCAAAAACTGGATAGCCCCCTTCACGAGATCTTTGGGCAGAACGGGCTTGATGATCTCTTCAATAACTGCTTCCCGCAGCTGCTCAAGGCTAATGTCGGGGCTGTGTTGTGTGGAAAGCACCACCGTTTGAATGGATTCTGGTCT
>JAURFZ010000054.1:8249-8482 GCA_030834045.1 Burkholderiales bacterium | reverse complement strand
CAAAAACTCAAAAACCATGGACCTTCAGCATGTTTAATCGCAGCCAGACCTTTGTTCAGACCGACCCTGAAGTCGCCCAGGCCATTGCGGCCGAAAACACGCGGCAGGAAGATCACATTGAACTTATTGCCTCCGAGAACTACGCAAGCCCCGCGGTTCTTGCCGCCCAGGGTTCTCAGCTTACGAACAAGTACGCCGAGGGTTACCCCGGTCGCCGCTACTACGGCGGCTGC
>JAURFZ010000054.1:0-8239 GCA_030834045.1 Burkholderiales bacterium | reverse complement strand
CGAGCATGTGGATGTGGTCGAACAACTGGCCATCGACCGTTTGAAAAAGCTCTACGGCGCCGAGGCCGCAAACGTTCAACCCCACTCGGGAGCCCAGGCCAACACCGCGGTCTTTCTTGCTTTCTTAAAGCCGGGCGACACCATCATGGGCCTGTCGCTTGCCGAAGGCGGTCATCTTACCCATGGCATGCCTCTGAACCTCTCGGGCAAGTGGTTTCATGTTGTGCCCTACGGCCTCAATGCCAAAGAGGAGATCGACTACGACCGCATGGAAGCCTTGGCCCGTGAGCACAGGCCGAAGCTTCTTATTGCGGGGGCCTCGGCCTATTCTTTAAAGACCGACTGGGAGCGGTTTGCCAGGGTGGCCAAAGACATTGGCGCGCTTTTTCTGGTGGACATGGCCCATTACTCGGGCCTAATTGCCGCGGGCCTTTACCCCAACCCTGTCCCCCATGCCGATGTAATTACCTCCACCACCCACAAGAGCCTTCGTGGCCCCCGCGGCGGAATTATTCTTATGAAGTCCGAGCACGAAAAGGCCATTAACAGCGCGGTCTTTCCTGGCATTCAGGGCGGTCCGCTTATGCATGTCATTGCGGCAAAGGCGGTGGCCTTTCAAGAGGCCTTGCAGCCAAGCTTCAAGGTCTACGCCCAGGGTATTCTTGATAATGCCCAGGCGCTTGCCAAAGGCCTTGTCGAGCGTGGCCTGCGCATTGTCTCGGGTCGCACAGAAAGCCATGTCATGCTCGTTGACCTAAGGGCGAAGAACATCACGGGTAAGGCAGCCGAGGCTGCCCTTGGCCGAGCCCACATCACGGTGAATAAAAATGCCATACCGAACGATCCCGAAAAGCCAATGGTGACAAGTGGCATTCGACTTGGAACCCCTGCCTGCACGACCCGTGGCTTTGGGCCTGAGGAGATGCGCCGTATTGCCAACCTTATTGCTGACACCCTTGAGGCGCCCGAAGACGAGTCTGTGGCCGCCCGGGTTCGCAAGGAGGTGCATCAACTCACTCAACAGTTCCCTGTCTATCGCTAAGCCATGCGCTGTCCCGCCTGCGGCTCGCCCGATACCCAGGTCACTGACACCCGTTTGTTTGACGATGGGCTTGAGATTCGCAGGCGACGTCGCTGCCTAGCCTGCGAGCGTCGGTTCAAGACACTTGAGAAAATCGAGCTCTCTCTGCCTTCCGTGGTTAAGAAGGATGGCTCGCGTTGTGATTTTGATTCCGCAAAGCTGCGCGCAAGTATGGCCCTTGCCCTTCGTAAAAGGCCAGTGGCCTATGACATTGTTGATCAGGCCGTTCGTTTAATTGAAGAGCAGCTTGCGGCCAGTGGCGAGCGCGAGGTAACAAGCCAGTTTCTTGGTGAGCTTGTCATGAAGGCGCTAAGGCGGCTCGACAAGGTGGCCTATGTCAGGTTTGCCTCGGTCTACCGAAGCTTCGAGGACGTCTCCGAGTTTCAGGCCATTCTTGCCGAGGTGGGTCCGCGCGTGCGGCGACCGGCCGGCAGCCCGCGCACTAAGGCCTCTTCTGCGTCAAGCCCAAACCCCGCCTCCGCGGGCAAGGCAAAGACAGCGCAGGCATCCCTATCGAAGCGAATTCGCCGTGTTCAGTGACACTGACGTCGACTTCATGCAAAAGGCCATCAGTCTTGCCGAGCATGGGCTCTTTACAACCACACCCAACCCCCGCGTGGGCTGCCTTATTGTTCGTGATGGCAAGATGGTGGGGCAGGGCTGGCATGAACGGGCAGGCGAGGCCCATGCCGAGGTGGTTGCTTTACGACAGGCTGCGAGCCGGGCGCGAGGGGCGACCGCCTACATCACTCTTGAGCCCTGCAACCACATTGGGAAAACGGGCCCCTGCGCAGAGGCACTTATCCAGGCGGGCGTGCGTGCCGTGGTGGCGGCCATGGAAGATCCGAACCCCATCGTTGCCGGCAAGGGCCTTGCCCGACTCCGGGAGGCGGGCCTTGATGTTCGTTGTGGCCTTCTGGCCGAGAAGGCGGCAGCCCTCAACCCCGGCTTTATTCTTCGCATGACAAAAGGTAGGCCCTGGGTGCGAGCAAAAATGGCCTGCTCCATGGATGGCCGTGTTGCCCTTGCCAATGGGACGAGCCAGTGGATTACCTCCCCCGAGGCGCGAGCCGATGGGCATGCCTTTCGGGCCCGTTCCTGCCTTGTCGTCACCGGCGTGGGCACGGTTTTGCAGGACGACCCCCTTCTGAATGTGCGTTACGTGGACACCCCGCGGCAGCCTCATCGACTGGTGGTCGATCCAAGGCTTATGGCTGATCCCGACGCCCGATTCTTTCGCGAGCCCAAGGCCATGGTTGCGACCACCGCTGATCTCGACAATCCGATTCACCGAGAGGGCATCGATCGGCTTGCTGCACGAGGCGTTGAGCTAATTTCAGTGGCCTCGCAGTCCGGCAGACCAGGTGACCGCCTTGCTCTGCACGATCTATTAAGGCAGCTTGCCGAGCGTGGCATGAACGAGATTCATCTTGAGGCGGGTCCTGCCCTGGTAGGTGGCTTCTGGTCGGAAGGGGTTATTGACGAATGGCTGGTCTACATGGCGCCGGTTTTTCTGGGGCAGGGCATGCCACCTGTCAGCGGGATGCCCGAGCTTGGCTCGGTGGAGGCCGCGCCTCGATGGCGACTTATTAGTCAAGACCCAGTGGGTGATGGACTGCGTATTCGGCTTGTCAAGCCCCATCCGGTGGTTCCTCAATAACTCATTACACTCTAAGGCTATGTTTACTGGGATCGTTCAGGCCATTGGGCGCATCGAAGGGGTTATGTCTCAGTCCCAGGTTCTGTCGCATCAGGCCAGCCCCTATTCCGATGCGCAGGGCCTTCGTGTTCATCTTCTCTGGGGCGATCTTGACTCAAGCGACATTTCCGAGGGCGATTCTATTTCAGTTAATGGTGCCTGCATGACGGTGATCTCACCCACAGGTCAGGGCTGTTTTTTTGACATCTCGCGGGAGAGCCTCAACCGAACTGTGGGCCTCGACCAGCCTGGCCCCGTGCATCTTGAGAAGGCGCTCCGTGCTAACGATCGCCTGGGTGGGCACATCGTCTCAGGCCATGTCGATGGCACAGCGCGCGTTGCCGGTCTGCATTCGCGCGACGAATCAAACGAGCTGCTGCTTGAGGTTCCCCCAAGCCTTTCCATGTTTATTACTGAAAAAGGCTCAGTCTCTGTTCATGGTGTGAGCCTTACGGTGAACGCGGTGACAGATCGTGATGGGCAGACCGAAATGAGCATCAACCTTATTCCGCATACATGGAAGAAGACTCTCTTTTCTCGGGTTGGGGTTGGCGATCGGCTTAACCTTGAGGTGGATCCCATTGCACGGCAGGTGTCCCGTGTGCTTGAATCAATGCTTGCTGGTGGGCGTTGGCCGGCAGCCCCTGGCCATGCCGCTGGGCCTGCCGCAGCCCCTGGTTCTGATACGCCTTTACAAGGCCCTCACGCATGACAGAGCACGATCTTCTAGAAATGGCCTCTTCCGAGCAGCTTATTCAGGCCATTGGCCAGGGCAGGATGGTGGTGCTTGTTGATGACGAAGACCGCGAGAATGAGGGCGACCTGGTTATGGCCGCCGATGCCGTGACACCGCAGGCCATAAACTTTATGGCGCGCTACGGCAGAGGGTTAATTTGCCTCACCCTAACCCAAGACCGTTGCCGTCAGCTGAACTTGCCGCTAATGGTCAACCAGAATAAGTCCTCGCACGGCACAGCCTTTACGCTTTCCATCGAGGCAGCCACAGGCGTGACCACGGGAATAAGTGCTGCCGATCGGGCGCGCACCATCCAGGCGGCTGTTGCCCCCGATGCCCAACCCGACCACCTGGTTCAGCCAGGCCACATCTTTCCCCTGATGGCTCAGGCCGGGGGGGTGCTGACTCGGGCTGGTCATACCGAGGCGGGCTGCGACCTGGCCGCATTGGCGGGCCGCAGTCCTTCGGCCGTTATCTGCGAAATTCTGAACGACGACGGCTCCATGGCACGACTGCCCGACCTGGTTCAGTTTGCAAAAACCCATCAGCTCATGCTGGGCTCCATTGCCAACCTCATTCAGTACCGCAGTTCCCACGAGAGTCTTGTGGAGGAAATTGCCGACCGGGCCATTACGCTTCAGGGTAAGCCCTGGAGACTGGTGGCCTTTACCGATAAGGCCAGTGGCCAGCCTCATATGGCCCTTGTTTTTGGAAAGCCAGAGCCGAACCTCGAGACCCTGGCGCGGGTTCACGAACCGGCTAGCCTGCTTGACTGGATTGACAGTAAAAACCCAAATCACAGCTGGCCCATTCCCGCAGCGCTTGCAGCCATCGAGTCGGCAGGCTGCGGCGTTCTTGTTCTACTGAACACGGCACCTTCGGCCCAGACCATTCTCGCCCAGATGAACGGTCAGTCCATTTCGGCGGTGCCACCCTCGCCAGTCTCAAGTCAGTCCCTTCGAAGCTACGGCCTTGGTGCGGCCATTCTTCGTCATGTTGGGGTTGGAAAAATGCGCCTGCTCGCCCGACCCCGTAAGATGCCGAGCATGGCAGGCTTTGGCCTTGAGGTAACGGGCTACCAGCCCGAGGCCGGTCTGCACGACTAATGGTGCATGCCTTTTCCCCTTCCCTCCAATTTGAAAGACCCGCACTATGACGAGCGCCTATCGTATTGATCCTGAGCTCAATGGCGAAGGGCTGCGCATCGGACTGGTCGTGGCCCGGTTCAATCCCTCCATCACCAAGGCGCTAGAGACATCTTGCCTTCGCGGGCTCAATGAGGCGGGTGTTGCAGGCACTGACATTACGGTGGTCTCGGTGCCGGGAGCCCTTGAGATTCCACTGGCCCTTGCTCAACTTGCCGAGACTGGTCAGTTTGATGGGCTTGTTGCGCTCGGTGCTGTTATTCGCGGAGAGACCTACCACTTCGAGCTTGTGAGTGATCAGTCGGCCGCGGGCATTCAAAGGGTCTCGCTCGATTTTCGTATTCCCATCGCCAATGGGGTTCTTACCACCAACACCGACGAGCAGGCCGAGGAACGTGCTGACATCAAAGGCCACGAGGCAGGCCTTGTTGCCGTTGAGATGGCCAACCTCATGCTTGCCATCGATGACGAGGTTGCTGCGGACGACGACGATGCGGCCTGACTCACGCGGTCGAAGTGCCCGCCGTCTCTCAAGGCTCTTATCGGTTCAGGCTCTCTATCAGTGGCTCCTGGCTCAGCAACCGCTTGGCGAAATTGAGGCCTTCGTTGTTACCGAGTCTGAAGAAGGCAAGGGGGCGGACATGGAGTATTTCAAAGACTGCTTTTTTGGTGCAGTCACCCATGTTGAATCCCTGAGGCAGTCCGTTACCAAAGTTATGGACCGACCCCTTGTCGAGTTGTCCCCCGTTGAGCATGCCATTTTGTTGCTCAGCGTTTACGAGCTTTGCCATCACCCCGAGGTGCCCTACAGGGTTGTTATTAACGAGGCCATCGAGCTTGCCAAATCCCTTGGGGGCAACGAAGGCCATCGCTATGTCAACGGTGTTCTCGATCGACTTGCCCCTGAGCTTAGGCCCCATGGATGAATTCGGTCTCATTCAAGCCTACTTCGCGGGCTCGTCTGCGGCCCAGCAGGGCAATGGCCTAGACCATAAGCAGTCGCTTGGTATTGGGGATGACGCCGCGCTGCTTGCCCCAATACCGCAGGGCCAGCAGCTTGTGGTGACGACCGATTCTTTGGTGGAGAACCGGCACTACCTTTCTGATGTCGATCCGACCGCCCTAGGCCATAAGGCTCTGGCTGTCAGTCTTTCCGATCTTGCCGCCATGGGCGCAAAGCCCTGGGCTTTCACACTCAATCTTCACCTGCGTTGCATTCGCAAGCCTTGGCTTGAGGCCTTTTCCAAAGGTCTCAATGCACTTGCCCTCGAGCATGGCATTAGCCTTGTGGGGGGTGACACGGTGAGTGTTCAGGCCGAAGAGGCCGTGGTGGTAACTGCCATGGGCCTTGTGCCCTTAGGGCAGGCCCTGTTACGCGAGGGTCTTCAGCCCGGCGATGAACTCTGGGTATCGGGAAGCCTTGGGGATGGAATGTATGCCCTCAAGCATAAGCCCTACGCGAACAAGCTTCTCTGGCCGCAGCCCCGGCTGGCTCTGGGCCAGGCGCTTCGCAACCAGCAGCTTGCCCATGCGGCTATCGATATTTCAGATGGGCTTGCAAGCGAGCTTGGGCACTTGCTTGAGCGCTCCCAGGCTCGCTCGCAGGGGCTCGAGCTGACCGCCCATGTCTATCTTCAGTCACTTAGCCAGTGCCTCGGCCCCGAATTAAAGGCGGCCGTCAGCCGCAACGATCTCGACCTTCAGCAGGCCTGCCTTTTGGCGGTGCGCAGCGGTGATGAATACGAACTTCTTTTCGCCGCGCCCCTTGCCGCAAGGCCCGCCATTTTGGCACTTGCCTTGCAACTCAACCTTAGGCTCACCCCCATTGGCAGAGTGGACCTGAGGCAAGCCTGCCCGGCGGGCCAGCCCGCAACTACCGACATGGGGCAGAACCGATGGTATGGGCTTGAGGGCCAAGTGCTCTCTTTGAGCCAAGATGCACTTGCGGGGTTTAATCATTTTCAGCCGGCGGGTGACCAAGAGACCTAATGCAATTGGAACAAACAGAGACCACGCCGTCCTTGCCCCCTCTACCGCAGGCCATTCTCCTTCGGCATCCCGCCTACTTTTTCGCGCTTGGGGCGGGCTCAGGGCTCTCACCCGTCGGCCCGGGAACCGCGGGCACCCTCTGGGCCTGGGGGAGTTTTTTGGTGCTCGAGCAGTTCTTCTCAACCACCACCCTCTGGCTTATTCTGCTTACTAGCTTTCCGCTTGCGGTCTGGGCCTGTGCGCGTACGACACGGGCGCTGGGAACAGAGGACCATTCAAGCATCGTCATCGATGAGATCTGGGCCTTTTGGCTCGTTCTCCTTGTGCTTCCCCGCGATCTTGCAACCGACAGTGTCCTTGGCCCCTCAGGCCTTGCTTTTCCTCCCAACGACTGGGTTTTAACGGGGCTTGCCTTTTTTCTGTTCCGATTCTTTGACATCCTGAAGCCGCCTCCCGTGGGCTGGCTTGATCGCAGGCTAAAGGGTGGCTTCGGGGTCATGGCCGATGACCTTGCAGCCGCGGGTCTCACCCTGCTTGTTATTGCTATTCTGGTTCGCGTCGGGGTTCTTGTTTGACTCAGCCCATGCCGCCGATGCCGCCGATGCCGCCGATGCCGCCGATGCCCCCTAGGCCTGCGCCATGGGTCTTTCACGAAGGTGCAGTGAATCTGCTTGGCCTGTCCTTGGGATGGGCGGCCCAGCGCTCAGGGGCTCGAATTGCCCTTGCGGAATCCTGCACCGGTGGGCTTGCATCAAGCTGGCTCACCCGTATTGCCGGCTCAAGCCAATGGTTTGAAGGCGGCGTGGTGAGCTATTCCAACGCCGTGAAGATGCATCAATTACAGGTCCCCTTCGCCTTTTTTGAAACTCACGGGGCGGTAAGTGAGCCTGTGGCTCGTGCCATGGCCGAGGGCCTTGGCCAGTTAGCGAGCCCGTTGGCCAAGGGACGGTCTTTCAACACCCCTTTTTCCACAGGGCCCTTCCTGACCGCTGCAATTACCGGCGTTGCAGGGCCAACTGGGGGGTCCAATGAAAAGCCTGTGGGCCTGGTCTGGTTTGCCTGGGCCGAGTTCGATAGGCAGCATTCCAAGGGCCTACCCAGGCAGACCTGGTCGAGCTGCCAGCGGTTTGCCGGTAACCGCGAGGCCATTCAACAGCAGGCCGCCTGGTATGCCTTGGCGGGCCTCTTCGGCCATCTTCTCGCAAGACCGGCAACGCCCTAAAAAATTACCATCAAACCCCACTTGAATACTGACTTTTTATACAGTATTGTACGTCTCAACCTGACTCGCTTTTTGAAAGGACACCATGGACGATCTTCAAACCAAAAACCGCGCTGAAAAAGCCAAGGCACTCGCGGCTGCCATTGCCCAAATTGAAAAACAATTCGGCAAGGGCTCCATTATGAAAATGGGCGAAAACGAGGTCGCGCCCGACATTCAAACCGTCTCTACGGGCTCACTTGGCCTCGACATCGCCCTGGGCGTGGGTGGCCTGCCGCGCGGCCGAGTGGTTGAAATTTATGGGCCCGAGTCCTCCGGTAAAACCACGCTCACCCTTCAGGTCATTGCCGAGATGCAAAAGCTTGGC
>JAURFZ010000053.1 GCA_030834045.1 Burkholderiales bacterium | reverse complement strand
TGCTGAGCGATTTATTACGCCAGAGCTCAAAGCCTTTGAAGAAAAGGCACTGAGCGCACAGGAGCGCGCTTTAGCGCGCGAGCGCGAGCTCTATGACGAGCTGCTTGAGTGGCTTCAGCCCACGATGCGACCGCTTCAGGCCGCGGCCGAAGCCTTGGCGCAGATTGACGTCCTTCAATCACTCGCAAGCTTCGTGACCAACGATCACTGGCAGATGCCCGCCTTGTCCAACGATGCTGAAATTGAAATTCTCGATGGCCGCCACCCCATTCTTGCCACGGGACTTACAGACTACACGCCAAATTCCATTCGAATGAACACGGCGCAGCGACTCTTTGTTATTACAGGACCAAACATGGGGGGCAAGTCCACCTTCATGCGGCAGACTGCCCTGTTGGTCATTCTTGCCCGTATCGGGGCAGCTTTACCTGCACGTCAGGCCCGTATTGGGGGCATTGACCGAATCTTTACGCGTATTGGTGCGGCCGACGATCTGGCCGGGGGGCGTTCGACATTTATGGTGGAAATGACAGAGGCCGCCGTAATATTGAACCGTGCTGGCCCGAAGAGCCTGGTTCTTATGGATGAAATTGGCCGCGGCACCTCCACCTCCGATGGGCTTGCGCTCGCCTGGGCGATTGCCGAGGAGCTAGCCAAAACAAACGCCTGCCTCTGTCTTTTTGCAACCCATTATTTTGAACTGACCGCCTTGGCCAATGAACGGCCTGAGGTTGTTAACCTTCATGTCTCCGCGGTTGAACACAACGATCAGCTTGTCTTTCTTCACCAAATTCAGCCCGGGCCAGCAAGTAAAAGCTTTGGGCTTCAGGTTGCGCAGCTTGCAGGACTTTCTGCCGATGTCATTCAAAACGCAGTCGCCGCGCAGGCCATGTTCCAGCCCCAAAGCCTTGTAAGGACACTCGCTGCGAAGGAAGAGCACAACACACCAGCCTCCGGTGGTAAGACAACAGTATTACGAAAGGCCGCTGCAACTCAGGCTCCCCATGATCAAGAAAAAGACTACGGTGCCCCGCAGCTTGGCCTCTTTCAGTAAAACAGCCCTTCAATGCCTGGGCGGGCTCACACCCGAGCGCTTCATGCACGAACACTGGCAGAAGAGGCCCTTGGTTGTTCGGGGAGCCTTCCCCAGTTGGCAGATGCCAGCAAAAGGCAGTCGTCCAATTAATAAGGGCGATGTCTTTGCGCTGTCAGCCGATGAGAGGTTACCTTCACGCTTTGTAAACGCGAGCTACGAGCTGCGCCATGGCCCGTTTCGGCGCCGGCAGCTGCCAAGCCTTAAGTCGCCCGGCTGGACAGTTTTGGTTCAGCAGACCAATGCCGTATGGCCTGCCTCAGAGGCCTTCCTGGACACCTTCCGCTTCGTGCCCAGCTGCCGGCTTGACGACCTGATGGTAAGCCTTGCCTCTGACCAAGGGGGCATTGGGGCCCATGTGGATTCCTACGATGTCTTTCTCATTCAGGCCTATGGCTGTCGACGCTGGGAGGTGGCTGAAACATTTCAGCCCGATATTCAAGACGGCCTTGACTTAAAAATACTCAAACGCCTTAAGCCTGAGGCAATCTACGACATGCATCCCGGCGACCTTCTGTACCTTCCTCCCGGCGTTGCTCACCGTGGAACGGCCCAAGGCACGAACTGCATCACCTACTCGGTTGGTTTCCGGGCTGCCAATCGGCTTGAGATCGCCGATCAGAGCTTCATGGCGCACCTTGGCGGCCTATCCGACAGTCCTTGGAAGGACCCCTGGCTTAAGGCCACCGACAGGCCCAGCCGAATTCCAGCCAGGCTTTTAAAGACCATGACCGATCAGGTCATGGCATGCCTTCCCACGCGTCAACAGGTGGAAAACCAGGTGGTGGCCAGCCTGTCCGAACCGGCCAGTTCGGTCTATTTCAATCCACCCCACTCCAACGCAAAAACCTTGGCTCGCTTTAGAGCCGATCTGCAAAAAGGCTGTGAGATTCAGCTTCGGCTTGGGAGCCGCATTCTTATTGCAGGCAGACGTATCGCAATGAACGGCGAAATAATGTCGCTTTCGACCCTGCCCAAAGCCCTTGAATCAAAGACCGCCGAATACCTTGAGGTCTTGGCCGAGCAACGCCGGCTTGACTCAAAATATTGCAATGCAATAGCCTTAAATCCTTTAATTCTAGAAATATTTTATAAAATGTATTTGGCTGAATTTATTGTAATTTAATAAAAAAATAAAAGAAGTTAGCGTCTTTCTAAGGGTAAAAACTAGCTATCATCAATTTGCTTTTTTGAGATTTTGCTGTTGCGCACAATTTAAGACTAAATGCGTTATTTGGTTTTTTCTTGGATTAAGTGCCCAAACGGCGGCTTTCAAACAGGCAACTTTTATTGCTAACAAACACTATCCAAGGAAGGACTTATGTTTAAGCCACTCGCATTGGCATCACTGCTTGTTGTATCCCTTGCCGCATGCGGCCCCAAAGAAGCTCCCAAGGAAGCCGCTCCTGCCGCTGCACCCGCCGCAGCCCCCGCTGCCGCTCCTGCCGCAACCGAGCAAAAGCCTGCTGAAGGCGCTGCCCCTGCAACAACAGAAGCAAAGCCTGCTGAAGGTTCGGCTCCTGCCGCTGCACCGGCTGCACCTGCTAAGCAGTAGTTCGTCTGCCTTAGTAAGACCCTCGCTTCCCGGGAGATCTCGGGATCGAGGGTTTTTTATTGAATGGCTACCCAGTCAAAACCTTCATCTTGATTCGCAATAAAGCGCTGGGTTGAGGCCGGAAGATGCTTGGTGAGTAATGGCTCCACCAAATCGGGTGAATTGTTCTGCTGACTTAAATGCGCAGCAACCACAACCTGCAAGGAATCAGAGGCGGTCTGAGAAAGAATATCTGCAGCTTCTTTATTTGAAAGATGACCGGAGGGGCCACCTACGCGCGACTTTAAACTGCTTGGATAGCTTCCATTCATAAGCATGTCCCGGTCATGGTTAAACTCTAAAACCAAGGCATCGAGACCTTTCAAACGGTCAAGCAGATACGAAGTTGCGCAACCAAGGTCGGTCACCATGGCAAAGCGGCGACCCTGAAATGCAACCTCAAGGGCGATAGGCTCCCGGGCATCGTGCGGTACGACAATTGGATTAAGGTTCAGTCCTTGAAGGCCTAAGGGCCGGTGGGGACAGAGGGCATGCGTTGTAACGTTCTTCCAGTGATCAGCCCCCATGGCTGCAAGCGTTCCATGGCTTGCTAGCACAGGGCAGTCGGCCGCTCTTGCAAGCTTCGCTACACCGCCCACATGGTCGGCATGTTCATGCGTCACGAGAATAAAGTCGAGATCACAGGGTGCTAACTGGCGACGGCTTAACCGCTCTTCAACATCACGCAGTCCAAGCCCGCAGTCAACCATAAAAGTTGCATCCAGGGTTTGAACAACCAGGGCATTGCCCTGGCTGCCACTGCTAAGACTGGTAAAGCGAAACAAGGGCGAAAGAGGTCAAGGCCACTTACCCGCTATTTCACTTGATCGAACAAGACCGACAGAAGCTGCTTGGCATTGCGGTCGTTCGTTGGATCGCCCTTTTGGTTTAGGACACGAACCTGGGAGGCCCCCGTCTGCTCAACAACTTGAACCTGATAAACCACGGCCGACTCATCGGGCTTTGAGGAAAAGACTCGACCAAAGAAACCCTTCTTATCCGCCGCTTCTTGGGTTGGGTCACGATAACGAATATAGAAAATACCCTTCGATCGGTCGCGATCTTCCACCGAAAAGCCAAGGCGATCAATGGCCACTCCAACACGCCGCCAGGCACGATCGAAAGGTTCTGCCAACTGAATAAGGCCCAGGCCATTGGTGTTGGTTATTCGGGCAAAGTCTGCCGCTGCCTTTTGGCCCTTTGCGACCAAGCCTGCTGCCTGGTCTTCATTTGCGCCGAGCTTCACCATAAGGCGACGAAGAAAGGTTTCCTCGAGCTGAGGGTCGGGCGCCCTGTTTGTCCAGGTGGGTATACCACCGTCTCCCTTGATGACCTCTTGAAGGCCTCGATGAGCCAGAGAGATTTCTGTCTGTCCGGCCCCCAAACGCTCTAGGCGAATACGAAACATGTCACGTAGGCCCGTATCGTAGACCCGGTCAAAAACCCGACCAATGGTTTTACGAATAAAGTCCTCCGGGATTTTCGACCGATCCTCAGCCCAGTCGGTTTCCAAATAGCCAATGGCGGGGTTTTCTTGGGCAATCGCAAAACCCGAGTCAACCCAGAACTGTCGAATCACCGGCCAAAGGCGTTCGGCAGGCTGATTCACTACCAAGACCGTCTGCACGCCGATACGACGAATCTCCATACCCGATACAGCGGGCAGCACACCAGATGCTTCCGGTGCCTGCTGACGTGACCCCTGCTGACGCTCGAACTGTGCACGGCTTGCAGAACCCGAGGCGGGAACAGAAAAACGGTCATCGCGCGAGGGCGCAATGAGATCTGGGGGGACTTCAAGAGGCTTGTCAACAGGCCGGGCCGACTGGTAATCGATGTCGTTGGCGCCCGTGATGGTGGAGCAGCCTGCCAAAATACCAAGGCTAGAAAGAAGGGCCGCCACTACGAAAGGCCAACGCAAAGACTGACTCATGAACAGACTCCCAATGACAACAAGACAGATTCCAACTCACGCTGATGCGCCTCGGAAAGACCAACCAAGGGCAAACGAATGCCCGCCTTAATTTTAGCCATTCGCCACAGGGCCCACTTCACAGGCACTGGGTTGGGCTCAACAAACATAAGGCGATGAAGAGGAAGTAGCCAGCGGTTTAAGGCTGCCGCCTCGCGGGCTTGACCAGCCATGGCAAGACGGCACAGCTCGGCCATGGCTTTGGGCATTACATTGGCGGTGACCGACACATTGCCTCGGCCGCCCATGAGCATAAGCCCCACCGCGGTTGCATCGTCCCCGCTGTAAACCGCAAAGTCATCGGGCAGTTCTCGAATAAGCCACTGCCCTCGTTCAAGGTTACCGGTGGCATCTTTAATACCCACAACATTGGGAATTTGGGCAAGCCTTACCGTGGTCTCGGTCTGCAGGTCGGCCACGGTTCGCCCTGGCACGTTGTAAAGAATGATGGGCAGATCGCAGGATTCGGCAATGGCCCGAAAATGTTCGTACAGACCCGCTTGCGTGGGTTTGTTGTAGTAAGGCACAACCTGCAGACTCGCATCGGCACCAAGACGCTGGGCCTCCTGGGTAAGCTCAACAGCCTCTGCGGTTGAGTTGGCCCCTGTGCCCGCAATCACCGGAATACGCCCGGCGGCGGTTTTAACAGCGGTCTCAATAAGCTGAAGGTGCTCTTCAACATTAACCGTGGGGGACTCCCCACTTGTGCCCACCGCTACAATGGCATCTGTCCCCTGCTCGATATGCCAATGAATAAGCGCCTCGTAGGCAGGCAGGTCGAGCAGACCGTCCTCGGTCATGGGGGTGACAATGGCCACCAGACTTCCAGAAGCAGAAAAGGTCATGGGTAAGGTCGTCCTATTACACCGCTTGCATTAGTAGTTCAGGCCCATGGCCTCGCGAACATCACGCATGGTCTGCTTGGCAAGGTCCCTTGCCTTTTCGCAGCCGTCTGCAACAATACTTTTAACAAGGTCGGGCTCCTCAAGATAGGGCCTCGCTCGTTCATTGAAAACGGCCTGCTCGGCTAAAACGGCATCGATAACGGGCTGCTTGCATTCAAGGCAGCCAATGCCTGCTGAACGGCAACCCTGGTCGGCCCAGCTGCGCTGCTCGTCGCTGGTGTAAACATTATGAAGCGTCCATACAGGGCAGTTCTCGGGGTTACCGGGGTCAGACCGCCTTACTCTGGCCGGGTCGGTTGGCATGGTTCGAATTTTCTTCACCACGGAGTCGGGGTCCTCACGCAGACCAATGGTGTTGTTGTAGCTTTTGCTCATCTTCTGACCATCAAGCCCGGTAAGCCGAGACGCCTCTGTTAAAAGCGCCTGGGGCTCGACAAGAATAAGGCGTCGAGCGCCTTCCAGATAACCAAACAGCAGTTCGCGGTCATCCATGGTGAGGTTCTGAGTCTCTTGAAGTACGGCCTTAGCCTGCTCGAGCGCAGGCTCGTCTCCCTGCTCTTGGAACCGTGTTCGAAGCTCGCGGACAAGCCGCGCACGCTTGGAGCCAAGCTTCTTAACGGCCTCTTCAGCCTTAAGTTCAAAATCGGGCTCGCGACCATAAAGGTGGTTGAAACGACGCGCAACCTCACGGGTGAGTTCAACATGAGGCACCTGGTCTTCACCGACAGGAACGTGACCCGCTCGATAGATGAGAATGTCAGCCGACTGAAGCAGGGGGTAACCCAGGAAGCCATAGGTTGAAAGATCTTTTTCGGACAGACGTTCTTGCTGATCTTTATAGGTAGGCACTCGCTCAAGCCAGCCAAGTGGGGTGCACATGGAAAGCAAAAGATGCAGCTCCGCATGTTCGGGCACCCGAGACTGAATGAAGAGCGTGACCTGATTGGGGTCGATACCTGCTGCAAGCCAGTCGACCACCATCTGCCATACGTTCTCACCAACCATTTGAGGGTTGTCGTAATGGGTTGTTAGGGCATGCCAATCGGCAACAAAAAACAGGCACTCGTATTCGGATTGAAGACGAACCCAGTTCTTTAGCACCCCATGGTAATGACCAAGATGCAAAGCGCCGGTTGGACGCATGCCCGAAAGGACGCGTTGGGGATACATAGAACCTTATTCTACCAGCGCAACCCGCAAAGCTTATCCACTGGCCAGCCCGACCAAACGGGATCACAGCCGTCGGGTAAAACGGGAGCAGCCCCGACATCGCAGCGGCTTTCGGTGGGGCTGTGAAAATCGCTGCCTCGCGATGCCTTCAGCCCTAGTTCTACCGAGATCTGCCTGTAGCGCTGGGTGTCGGTATAGCTATGACTGCCGGTGGAGACCTCAATGGCCCTGCCTCCAAGCGCCATAAACTCTTGCAAGAGCGCCCAGCGAGCGATGTCGGTGAACTTGTAGCGTGCAGGATGAGCGAGAACCGCTAGACCTCCAGAATCTTGAATCCAGCCCATCGCCTCCGACAGACTCGCCCACTGATGTGGCACATAGCCGGGCTTACCGGGGGTAAGAAACCTGTCAAAGACTTCTTGAACATGGTGGCAGACACCGCGTGCCACTAAAGCCCTTGCGAAATGCGTACGTCCAATGAGGTTAGGGTTACCCGCATAAGCCATGGCCTCACTAAGCACCGAGGGCAGCCCATGGGCCTGAAGGCCCGCATCCATATCGCGAGCACGCTCACGACGACTGACCTGCAGTTGCTCAAGGTTGGAGGCCAGAGGGCCTTGACTGGGGTCAAAGCCAAGACCAACCAGATGCAGGGTTTCACCTCCCCAGCTCACCGAGATTTCAACACCATTTAAAAATCCAACCCCAGAGTCCATGGCGGCCTGTCGAGCCTGGGCAAGCCCATCAATGGTGTCATGGTCGGTCAGCGCCATAAGCTGAAGTCCGTTGGCAAGCCCACGTTCAACCAATTCGCAAGGCGCCACCACGCCGTCGGAAGCGGTGGAGTGCATATGAAGGTCAACATTAATGTCTTGTGGCACCATGCTCCCATTGTCCGTGAAATTTCATACTTATTACGAAAATATCTAGCATGCCTTTATTTCAACTTGGTCAAGACTGTCCCCAAGTGCACCCCTCCGTCTTCGTTGCCCCCGGCGCAATGGTGGTTGGCAAGGTGGAACTGCACGAAAACAGCAGCATCTGGTTTAACGTCAGCCTAAGGGGCGACAACGACCTTATTGTTCTTGGCAAGGACTCCAATATTCAAGAGGGCTCTGTTCTGCACACAGACACGGGTCACCCACTAACTATTGGTAAACGGGTGACGGTTGGGCATCAGGCTATGCTGCACGGCTGCACCATTGGGGATGAATCGCTTATTGGTATGCAGGCCATTGTTCTAAATGGCGCCCAGGTAGGCAGTCACTGCATTATTGGTGCGGGCGCCCTTGTAACGGGCAATACAGTGATACCTGAGGGAAGTATGGTGCTTGGCTCGCCCGCCAAAGTGGTTCGCCCATTAAAGCCCGAAGAAATTGAAATGATTCGTCAGGCAGCGGCCGGCTACGTTGACCGGGCAAAACTTTTCAAGACCGAGCTTATCGCTCTGGATGGTACTGAAGGAATGTCTCGCCAGGCTTAAGCAGCCCAAGCTCAAACCGCGCACGTTCTTCGGCGGTAACGAAGCCGAGTCGAAGATCTTTCAGCTCAGCCTGTAACTCGGCTATTCGATGCTCCGTGTCAACAAGCTCAACTGCCAGGTTTTGAACCTGACGCTCCATACGCCAGACCTCGAGCCAGCCGCCATCTCCAAACCACAAGGGAAGTTGAAGACTGACCAGGCCCACAAAAAGCCAGGTGCGTATGGACGGAAGCCTTTGCTGGGCCGCTGCAAGCATGACTAAATTATGCCCCGAAACTGGCAAGTCGGCCAGGGTTGAGCTGATAAAAAGCTGCAAGCCCTGGGTAACGGCCCGAGCCTGCAAGGTCTTCTTCAATTCGCAGCAACTGGTTGTACTTGGCCATACGGTCTGATCGGGACAAAGACCCCGTTTTTATTT
>JAURFZ010000052.1 GCA_030834045.1 Burkholderiales bacterium | reverse complement strand
GCCCGTGGCGAGAATCTTCCCAGACACCTCTACAAAAACGTTCGCCCTCACGGACTTCGGCTTGCGCTTGAAATTACCCTGATTCTCGAGGGAGGCCAGACCATTGCCAAGCGCCTGCTGCGAAACCCTGGTACGGCCTGGCGTCGATCTATTCGCCTCTCACGCGCCTGGCTTTTTTTAAGCCTCATGAATAGACTGCCCTTTCACGTTTGGCGCCTTACGCAGCCCAACGATCGATGACCCCCGAAGCCTTCTGTCGCCAGATTACGGCCAAGGCGGGCTCAAGCTTCACCTTGTCGTTCCGCCTTTTACCGCCGGCTCGCAGGCATGCCATGGAGGCCTTGTATGCCTTTTGCCGTGAAGTGGACGACATTGCCGATGACATCGCAGACCCTGCCCTGGCCCGGGTCAAGCTGACCTGGTGGCGCGAGGAAATCCATCGACTTTTTGCAGAAGTTGGCACACCGAAAGACCCTTCCACCGCGCAACACCCCATAAGCCTTGCCCTTAAGGGCCCAATTAAAACCTACGCCCTTCCCCTGGTCGACTTCGAGGCTGTCTTGGATGGCGTTGGCATGGATCTTCCACACACCGCCTTTCAAAGCCTTGATGAGCTAAACCTTTATTGCGATCGGGTTGCGGGTGCGGTGGGGCGGCTTTCGGTGCGTATTTTTGGGATCTGCTCCGACCAGACCCTCGTTTATGCAAGCGAGCTTGGACTTGCCTTTCAGTACACCAACATTCTGCGTGATGTCGGCGAAGATGCCCGACGCGCGCGAATCTACCTTCCAACCAGCATGCTTCAAGCCCAAGGGGCTAAGACCGGTTCCATTCTCAACCTGGAAGACAGCCCAGAGCTACGCCGCGTGCTTGGCGAGCTTCATCAGTTCGCCGAACAGGCCTACGACCGGGCGCTTGCAGCCTTGCCTACCCAAGAACGACGCGCCCAGCGACCCGGGCTTGTGATGACCGCCATCTATCGCGATCTCCTTCGCAGTATTGCTAGCCTTGACTACGACGTGTTGAATCAGCGCGTACGACTTGGCCCCTTGCGTAAGCTCTGGGTTGCGCTCTTGGCTGCGCTCGGCCGTATGCCCCGCTAGATGCCTCGCAGAATGCCCTGGTCCCTCGCGCAATGAAAAGAGTGGCCATTATTGGAGGCGGATGGGCGGGTCTCGCCTGCGCACATGGTTTAACCGAGGCCTGCCGGCAGGCCCGCGAGCCCGCTGAAATATGGCTCTTTGAGGCAAGCCCGCATGCGGGTGGAAGGGCCCGCGGCATTCGCTGGGAGACATCGCAGGGTGAAACCCCCATCGACAATGGCCAGCATCTTCTTATCGGGGCCTACAGCCAGACCTGGAAGCTTCTTCGGACTGTTGGCGTTCCGCTTGACCAGGCATGGTCAGACTCCGCCTTGCACTGGGCCGCTTACACGCCCGACCAAGATTCAGGCTATGCGCTTTTGCGCATCCCGCCGCAGGCCTGGCCCTGGCGTTTCTTGGGTCAGAGCTTCCCTCCTCTTACCGACAGAAGACTTGCGCAGCCCTGGAGCCCTCTTAGCAGGCTGTCGCTTGCCAACCTGCTGCGTCATGCCATTCAGTCGAAATGGCAGGCCACGGGCACGGTATTTCACTGGCTAAGCCAGCTTGCCATGCCCGAGAGGGTGCGTCTGCAGTTCTGGCGGCCACTTATTGAGGGTGCCTTAAACACCGACTGGAGGCAGGCAAGTGCCTCGGTCTGCCTGCGGGTCATCAAGGACAGTCTTACGGGCCCAGCAGGATCAACCAACTGTTGGCACCCCAGGGCAGACCTAAGCCAGAATGCCATTGAGCCTCTTTGGCGATGGCTCGAGACCAGACAGACCAAGGTCGTTTCTCGTTGTCGTATCGCAGCCCTTAGGCCCAGTACCCCCGCAAACCCTAGGTCTGGTTCTGGCTCCGGCCCTGGCTCGAGCGGATGGCAGCTGCAGGTGCATCCTTCCAGCCAAGACCAGGCGCTTACCTTTGGCCTAAAAGACCAGACCTTTGACGCGGTGGTGCTGGCAACGCCCGCCTACGAAGCAGATCGGCTCTGGCGTCAAAGCGGCCTGCAAGAGACCCCTGCCATTGGACGCGCACGGTCACTGGACTGGCGTGGTGTCATGACGCTCTACATTCATTTAAGTCAAGCCCAAGCCGCCTTGCTTGGGCCCGCCACCCAATGGCTTTGCAGCCTGCCCGGGCTCGGTGACCGAACCCATGTTGGCCTTGCCCGTACCCCCTCTGAAAATGGCTCACAGGTGGTCTCGATGGTGGCAAGTGGGCTTTGTTCGCAGGACGATCGATCGGTGATTGCTGATTCCCTCTGGCGCTCGGCAGAGCACTACCTCAGGCCACTGGGCATCGACGATTTAAAGGCTCTACCCTACCGGTTCACCGATGATCCAAGAGCCACCTGGGCCTGCACGGCCGCCTTCACCGATGCAGTGGGCTATGCCCCGTCAGACTTGGACGATGCCTCGCTCACAGGGGTTGCTGGGCTTTACCGTGCGGCCGATGACCTCACCTATGGCTATCCTGCCTGCATAGAGGCAGCGGTTCGCTCGGGCCAGGCGAGCGCAAGACGCGTTCATCAACACCTGGGCCTTGCATAACGCGGTTCTCGAACCCAGTTACGGAACCCTGTGTCCATCCCTAAGCGACGGCTGCTTCTGCCCTCTTAGCTTATATGGGCAAGCGCCTCGGAGAGCCGCCTCACACCAATGATTTCGATGCCTTTAATACCTGTTTTCGGAGCATTGGCAGCCGGCACAATGGCACGGTTAAACCCAAGCCTTGCCACCTCCTTAAGACGATCAAGCCCACGGGCTGCAGGCCTTACCTCACCGGTGAGACCGACCTCTCCAAAGACCACGCAGCCCTTGGCAAAAGGCCGGTTACGCAGGGACGACACCACGGCAACCAAAATAGCCAAGTCGGCCGCCGTCTCTTGAATGCGAACGCCGCCCACGGCATTCACAAAGACATCCTGATCAAAACAGGCAATGCCAGCATGGCGATGAAGAATAGCCAGTAGCATGGCAAGCCTCTGGCCATCAAAGCCAACAGCCAGCCGCCTTGGGTTGGGAACCTGGCTGTCATCGACAAGCGCCTGAAGCTCCACAAGCAAAGGGCGACTGCCTTCTAGGGAGACGGTGACGCAGGTGCCCGAAACAGGCTCATGCACCCTGCCCGTATCCGCCCCCGAAAGCTGAGCCTCCGACAAAAACATGGCCGAAGGGCTAGTGACCGCCTTGAGGCCGCGCTCGGTCATGGCAAAGACACCGAGCTCGTTCACCGTACCGAAACGGTTCTTGACGGCACGAACAACCCGAAAGCTGGCCTGCGCATCCCCCTCGAAATAAAGCACAGTGTCGACCATGTGCTCCAATAGGCGCGGTCCTGCAAGGGCACCCTCCTTGGTGACATGACCGACAATGAAAACAGCGTTTCCCGTGCGCTTTGCCCACTGTGTCAACTGATAGCCCACCTCGCGAACCTGAGAGACCGAGCCTGGCGCGCCCGAGGCCATCTCGGTGTAGAGCGTCTGAATGGAGTCGGCGACCAGTACATTGGGCTGCGCCAGTTCAATGGCCTGCAAGACCTTCTCAAGCGAGGTCTCCGAGAGAACCTTAAGCTGTTGGCTTACGGGACCGTCAAACCCAAGCCGCCGCGCGCGCATTGCAAGCTGGCCTGCAGACTCCTCGCCCGAAACATAAAGCACAGACTGTTGCGCGGAGATCTTAAGAATAGAGGCCATGGCCTGCAGCAAGAGCGTTGACTTTCCAATGCCCGGGTCACCTCCCAGCAGAACCACTGCGCCAGGAACAAGACCACCCCCCAGAACACGATCGAACTCGTCAATGCCCGTCGGCTGACGTTCCATGTCTTCAAAGGCAATGTCGGACAAGGCCTGTAGGCTAGAGGCAGGCGCCAGGCTTGCCATACGTCCGGCGCGCGCACCTGCAGCCGCTGTTGGGGCCTCTGTTAAGTCGTGCCGCTGGCCCGGCGCCAGGGTATTCCATGCACTGCATTCGGTGCACTGCCCTTGCCACTTGCTATAGCCCTGCCCGCAGGCCTCACAGACAAAACTTAGTCGGTCTTTTGCCATTGGCTTAGGGCACGACGCTTAAGCCGTCGACAAGTCTGCGGGAAACCCGCGGGGTTAGACAGGTGAGCAGCTCGTAGCCCAGGGTGCCAAGGCCTGCCGCAAGCTCGTCAACGCCAAGGTTATCGCTCCAGACCTCCACCAGGCTGCCTACGGCTGCCTCGGGCTGTTGCGAGAGATCAAGCGTAATGAGGTCCATGGATACCTGTCCAACAATGGGGCAACGCCTGCCATGAATCACCATGGGCGTTCCGTCGGGCGCGGTTCGTGGATAGCCATCGGCATAACCGATGGCTGCAACGCCAATACGCATCGGCCTTGTTGCCTGGTATCGAAGACCGTAGCCAACACGATCGCCAACAGCGAGCTCTTGAATGGCCAAAAGGCGTGTGGTTAACCTGGAGGCAAGTTGAATGTCCTCGGGAATGGGAGGCCAGTCCTGCTGAGAGTCGCCAGAAGACGCCTGCCACTGAAAAGGGCTTGAGCCATACAACAGAATGCCAGGGCGCAGCCAGCCTGAACAGGCAAGCGGCTGCGAGAGAATTGCAGCAGAGTTCGCTAGGCTGATGGGCTCGAGCTCAGGCCTATGGTCCAGCAAGGTCAGGGCCTTTTGAAAGAGGGAAAAGGACTGGTGGCTTTCGGAGCGCGACTCGGCCTGCGCAAAGTGCATCATGAACCCAAGCCGACCCGGGCCTAGAAGGCTCCTTAACTTTGCAAGGTCGTTGACCATGGTCTCCACTGCATTTGAGGCGGACGATGAACAGGCATTAAAGCCAAGCCGGTTCATGCCGGTATTGAGTTTGATCCAGACACGGCCTGAGGCCCGCTGAAAGCCCTGTGCATCTTTAGAGTTTGAAAGAAGCCACTGGAGCTGGTCCTTGCAATGAACAACAATATCGGCCTGAAACTCCACGGCCTCTTGAAGGCCTGCCTCGGCAAAGAGCCCCTCAAGAAGAAGCACCGGCTTACGCCAGCCAAGACTGCGCACCTGCAGAAGCTCTTCGAGCTCAAGTAACGCAAGGCCATCAGCATCCGCAAAGCCTTGCACCACGGCATCTAGGCCATGCCCATAGCCTCTGGCCTTAACAACCGCCCAGATGCTCTGACTGGGCTGCATTCGACGAAGCGTCTGAAGGTTCGCCTGCAGCCTCGCGGTGCTTACCTCAAGCAGGATGGGTCGCTGCGCTCGATCAGACAAGGAACTCATACGGGTACGCCTGAATGAGGCAAAAGCAAGTTACTGTTTTCCTGGCTTGGACTTGAGCTTGCGGGCAGGCTGTTAAGCAGACTTAAGTAAACCTGCCTGCGCGTTGCGGCAGCAACTGGATTAGCTGGGTCCTCGCAGGCAATTCGGTGAACAACGAGCGCAGGGTTTGCCGGTTCAACCACCTGCTCAAGCGGGCCTGTCTTGCTTGCGGCGGAGCAGACCAGAAGAAGAGCGATAAGACTTGGGTCTGTAAGGCCTTCTCGAAAACGGGCCTCAAAGACCTCACTGTTTTTAGCCGCGCAAATCTCCAGGGTAAAAAGTAAAGGCCCCAGAGCGCTCTGGCGCTGGCCACGGGCTTGAAGGTATTGACTAAAGTAGCTGTGAACCGCAGCCCAAGAGGTTGACAAGGAGCCCGCCCTGGGTACCGCGACCACTTGCCCGTCTGCTGCGTATGCCTCATACACGACCATCAGCCTCTGAAGCCGAGGACGTCGCTGCCAGAAAGGCGAGAGGCCAAGTATCTCAGCCGCGTATCCATAAACCCTCATGCTTTTACGACGCACTCCCACTTAATAGACTGCGGTTCATCAAAACGGCGTCCTCACGTACCGCCTCACCATGACGGGTTGGGTAGTAGTCTTTGCGCAGGCCCACCCTTTGAAACCCGTTGCGCTCATAAAGCCGAATGGCGGCCTGGTTTGATGGCCGAACCTCAAGCATTACGACACCCACCTTCTCAGCAAAAAGTTTTTTAACCAGTTGGTCAAGCATAAACTGACCTGCCCCACGTCGTTGGCGTGCAGGAGCAATGGTGAAATTTAAAAGGTGGCATTCGTCGAGCACACGCATACAGACCAAATAGCCAACCATGACCCCTTGGTCGACAAGCTTAAGCAGCTCATAGCCGGAGGCAAAGGCATCGCGGAAATTACCCGAAGACCAGGGTACCTCATAAGACTGATTCTCAATGACCATCACGGAGGCAAGGTCTGCTGGACTAAGCGTCTGCAAGCCCATGGTGGGGCCCTTAAGACGCTCTTCACGAGTCAGGGCAACCTTCTCGCGCACATAAAGAGGCTGTGCATGCACCACCGGTCCAAAGCGCGATGGGTCGTGCGAGAGGGCGGCCGCTGCCAAGGACCAATAGGCAAGCGTCTGAAGTGAGGACGGCTGAGCTGCTGTTTCATTTAGACCGAAGGGTAGCCAATAATCTCGAATACAAGGCTCAAAAAGTTGCGTAGAACGGGAAGTATTCGCGGCCTCCTCAGTAGCCAAAGACTGCTCGTCGCCGAGCAACTCTTGTTGAACAATAAAAGGCGGCTCCACAAACTCGTATTGAAAAAACTGCGGGTTGAATCGCAGCTGGGCCTTGTAGAACTCTCCGAGCCGGGCATTCAATAAAACGTCCACCGACGAGCGGTGCACGGACTGGCCTGCCCATTGCCTCGACTCATCCCCACCGGGCTGGTCATGCAACGGTTCAATCCAGGCCCGGCGCGAAGACCCTAGAAGCCATGCAAGGGCATAGGCCTCGAAGGCTGAGACAACAGCAACACTGCGCTGCAGTCCACGGGCAAGGCCTTGAACCAGGCCAGCCGCAATACGCAGCCCAGTAAATGAACCCGGTCCGGAACAAAGAACCAGGGAACCAATATCCTTCGCCTGAAGACCTTCAGCATGCAAAACCGCATTCAATGCGTCCAGAAGTTCGGAGGCTCGACCCTTGCCCGCATCGATTGACACCCCCTGCCAGGGCCGATCAGGCAGGGCAAGCGCAAGGCTCGCCGACTCGGAGGCGTCAATGGCCAAGACGGGCGCGCTAAGTTTTGGCCCCTTCATTAGGCTCGAACGAGACTGGCAATTGCCTGCGCTGCAATGCCTTCCTCGCGACCTGTAAACCCAAGCCTTTCTGTCGTGGTTGCCTTGACGTTCACAAAGTCGCACTGACAGTCCTCGCCAATGTTCGCGACCATGGTGTCTATGTATGGCATGAGCTTGGGACGCTGGGCAATGAGGGTTGCATCGATCTGAGCAACACGAAAGCCCTGCTCTTGAATAACCTTAACCACCCTGCGAAGCAGAACACGACTGTCGATGTTCTTAAACGCATCGTCCGTGTCCGGAAAATGCCGCCCGATATCGCCAAGCCCCAACGCGCCTAAGAGGGCATCGGCAATGGCATGCAACAGGACATCGGCATCGGAATGCCCAAGCAGGCCTGTCTCATGCTCAATCAAAACACCCCCTAAAACAAGCGGGCGACCTTTGACGAGGGCATGGACATCAAACCCCTGGCCAACACGAATTGCAGGCTCCTGGGCGCGAGCCTTCGGTGGGTCCGACGAGTGGGGCATGGAAAGAAGGTCCTTTTCAAAGTCTTGTTCAAAGGTGAGCTTAATGTTACTTGCCTCACCCATGACAAGCCGAGGCCTGTAACCAAGCGCCTCCATGGCAAGGGACTCATCGGTGGCAAGTGGCTGAACCGAGAGGGCCTTGTAGATCAGGCCAAGACGAAAAAGCTGCGGGGTCTGTGCCCGCCAGAGGTGGTCGCGGGGAACCGTTTCAAGAACCTTCACCTGCGGATTCTTCTCGAAGGCTCCGCTAGGGTGGCCAGAGTCTTGAGGCTGGGCACGTTTAAGCGTGTCGGCCACGGGCAAGGCCAGAAGTGCCCCGTCCTCGCCTTGACCCTCGAGCCAGAGACGTTCAATTGCCTCTGCGGTAATGAAGGGCCTTGCGGCATCATGCACCATCACCCAGTGCCTCTGAGCCTCTTCGCCAAAAACCATCTGCAGACAGTCAAGACCCGCCATCACCGTCTGCGCGCGTTCGGCGCCCCCTATTTTTAGGGCCACGAGAGGAAACTGGGCCCCCAGATGGCGTTGCAGGCCTTGATCAATCTGCAGGCTCTGCCAATGGGTGTCTTTGGGCGATAAAAGCACCACAATGCCAGCAAAGGCCTTAATGCCCGCGGTGCCCTTGCCAAGCGCAACCAGACAGCGCTCCAAGACTGTCTGCCCATGACTCTCAAAATACTGTTTGGGCTTATCCAGGCCAGCCCTCGTCCCAGCGCCTGCCGCGGGGACAACAAGCCAGAGCGGGGGGCTCGCGGTCCTGCCCTTTTGGCCATGCAGGCTGGCCAGAAAGGACCTCAGCCTGAGGTCGGCCTGGTCAAGAGAAGAGAGGTAACTTGCAGGGGATTGCATATTCATCCCCTAAAATTAGCAGATGACAGAGATGATCGACAGCAGTCCAGAACTTTCCGAGGCCGCATCCACGCCAAACCCGCCACCCGCCTCAGTCCCGACGCTGCAATGGTCATGGCCCGATCCGGGGAGTCGTCCGCAGGCTCCTGGCCA
>JAURFZ010000051.1 GCA_030834045.1 Burkholderiales bacterium | reverse complement strand
TAGCCAGTTACAGTCTTATTCTGCTTGTTGCCGCACTTGCTGCGGCAGAGCCTGGCTACTACGGATGGGCCTCTTTATTTGCTCAGACCTGGATGAAGGTCTTTACCTTGGTTGCGTTTCTTGCCTTTATCTACCATGCCTGGGTGGGTGTGCGCGACATCTGGATGGACTACGTCAAACCTTTAGCTATACGCCTCACCTTGCAGGTCTTCACCATTTTGTGGTTGCTTGGAAGTTTTGTCTGGGCGGTCGAGGTAGTCTGGCGGGTCTAGCAGTTTAATGATTGCAGTTGTAGGTCCTGCAGCATCGACGTTTTCATTTTCTGTCTTTCTTGGTTTCTGTTTTAGGGGGTGTGTTTAATCATGGCCGAGTTACAGCTTAACCAGACACGTAATCTTCCTCGTCGAAGGTTTGACGCAGTTATTGTGGGTGCAGGGGGCTCAGGCATGCGTTGTTCCTTGCAGCTTGCTGAGGCGGGAATGAACGTGGCCGTTTTATCAAAGGTCTTTCCGACACGCTCGCATACTGTTGCTGCGCAAGGTGGTATTGGTGCATCTCTGGGCAACATGAGCGAAGACAATTGGTACTGGCACATGTTTGACACCATAAAGGGGTCCGACTACCTTGGTGACCAAGACGCAATCGAATTCATGTGCAGGGAAGCGCCCAAAGTGGTTTACGAACTGGAGCACTTCGGCATGCCTTTCGATCGCAACCCCGACGGCACGATCTACCAGAGACCCTTTGGTGGGCACACTGCGAATCTGGGCGAAAAGCCTGTTCAAAGAGCCTGTGCAGCCGCAGACCGCACTGGCCATGCGCTTTTGCATACGCTTTATCAGCGGAACGTTCGCGCACGAACTCAGTTCTTTGTTGAATGGATGGCACTCGACATTATTCGTGACTCTGAAGGCGCCTGCGTGGGTGTGGTAGCCCTTGAAATGGAATCGGGCGAGGTTATGGTGCTTGAGGCAAAGGCCACTGTCTTCGCAACGGGTGGCGCAGGCCGTATATGGGCAGCCTCAACCAATGCCTTTATTAACACTGGCGATGGCATGGGCATGGCGGCTAGGGCTGGACTCCCCCTTGAAGATATGGAGTTCTGGCAGTTCCATCCCACGGGCGTGGCCGGCGCAGGGGTCCTTATTACAGAGGGCGTGCGGGGTGAGGGTGGCATATTGTTGAACTGCAATGGGGAGCGCTTTATGGAACGTTATGCTCCTACGCTGAAAGACTTGGCCCCACGCGATTTCGTCTCCCGGTCCATGGATCAGGAAATCAAAGAAGGTCGAGGCTGCGGCCCAAATAAAGACTACGTGCTCTTAAAACTCGATCACCTGGGCGCAGAGAAAATCCTTAAAAAACTGCCGTCCATACGTGAGATTGCAATTAAGTTTGCCAACGTCGACCCCATTAAAGAACCTATTCCGGTTGTTCCAACCATCCACTATCAAATGGGTGGTATCCCCACGAATATCCACGGGCAGGTGGTTGCGCCCAAAGGTGGTAACCCTAATGCGGTCGTCGATGGGCTTTATGCCATCGGTGAATGCGCCTGCGTCTCCGTGCATGGGGCGAATCGTCTGGGTACTAACTCGCTTCTCGACCTGGTTGTCTTCGGTCGTGCTGCAGGCAACTTTATTGTTGAGCAAAACCTTCAGGCAGCCTCGCACAGGCACCTGCCTGAAAACGCAGCAGATCCCTCGCTTGAGCGTCTTGCAAAGCTTGATGCATCGACCCAGGGTGAGAAGGTCCAAGATGTGGCCAACGACATCCGCAACACCATGCAGAATTTCTGCGGCGTTTTCCGAACCAGTGAGCTGCTCTCCGAGGGGGTCAGCAAGATTGACGAACTGGCAGAGCGCGCCAACGCCATTCACATCGCCGATAAATCAAAAGTCTTCAATACGGCACGCGTTGAGGCGCTTGAACTGGCCAACCTGGTGGAAACAGCAAGGGCAACCATCGTCTCCGCTGAAGCACGAAAGGAAAGCAGAGGGGCCCATGCGCACCGCGACTTTCCCGACCGTGACGATGCCCAGTGGATGCGTCATTCGCTCTGGTACAGCGATAACAATCGTCTGGACTACAAGCCTGTGAATCTCAAGCCACTAACAGTCGAAACCTTCCAACCTAAAAAACGAACTTTTTAATCAAGGGTATCGCCACCATGACAGCACGTTCGATTCGTTTCTCCATTTACCGATACGACCCCGATAAAGACAGTCGCCCGCGTATGCAGGACATTACGGTTGCGCTTCAGCCAACCGACAAGATGCTTCTCGATGCCCTTATGCGTATTAAGAGCGACGAAGATGACTCGTTGTCATTCAGAAGGTCGTGCCGTGAAGGCGTCTGTGGCTCCGATGCTATGAACATTAACGGTAAGAATGGCCTTGCATGCATCACCAATCTCAATGAACTGAAAGAGCCTATTGTTCTTCGGCCGCTTCCTGGGCTGCCCGTCGTGCGTGATCTTATTGTCGATATGACGCAGTTCTTCAAGCAATACCATTCAATCAAGCCGTTTCTTATTAACGAAAATCCGCCACCCGAAAAAGAGAGGCTTCAGTCTCCAGAGGAGCGCGAGGAGCTCGATGGGCTTTACGAGTGCATTCTTTGCGCCTGCTGTTCAACAAGCTGTCCCTCGTTCTGGTGGAACCCAGACAAATTTGTAGGGCCGGCAGGTCTGCTGCAAGCCTATCGTTTTATTGCCGACAGTCGCGATCTGGCCACGAGCGAACGATTGGATAACCTCGAAGATCCCTACCGTTTATTCCGGTGTCACACTATTATGAACTGTGTAGATGTCTGTCCCAAGGGCCTAAACCCAACCAAGGCGATCGGTAAGATCAAAGAGCTGATGGTTCGTCGTGCAGTTTAGTGAGGGGCTGTCAAGGTCGGTCAAGTCGTGGCTATGAGTCAGCCCGTTAAGCAGCTTGATACCGAAACAGTCTTCGTTGACGATGAGTGCTTTCGGCGTATTCAGTGGCGCTCGCGTCGCGGTCTTCTTGAAAACGATCTCTTACTTACTCAATTTCTGCAGTTTAAAGAAGGAAGGCTTTCCCAGCTCGAGCACGACGGACTCGCGCAGTTACTTGAACTTCCTGATAACGAGCTGCTTGATCTCATTCTTGAACGTCAAGAGCCAAAGGACGATCTTCAGACTGCGGGGGTCCTTCAGGTGCTTGAGGCATTACGCAGGCTGGGCGATGACCAGCCAGGCAGCCACGGGCTTGGCCAAGGTCAGTCAAGAGCCTTCATTTAAGCCCAAGCGGCTAAACGATTTAAATTAGGAGGGGGGTCAGTACCATGAATGAATCCGAACACAAGGCCACGTTAAGCTTTTCAGATGGCACACCCAGCGTTGAATTTCCCATTCTGAAGGGCTCAATTGGCCCCGATGTCATCGATATTCGTAAGCTCTATGCACAAACGGGAAAGTTCACCTACGACACTGGGTTTTTATCGACTGCGTCATGTGCCTCAAGCGTTACCTATATTGACGGTGACCAGGGTCAGTTGCTCTACCGAGGCTACCCCATCGAGCAGTTGGCTGTTCACTGCGAATTCCTTGAGGTTTGTTACCTAATTTATTATGGCGAGTTACCTAACGCCAGTCAGTTCGAGGAATTTAAGCACCTGGTTATGCACCACACTATGGTTCATGAGCAGATGCAGTTTGCTGTTCGGGGCTTTCGACGAGATTCCCACCCAATGGCGGTCTTAACCAGTCTCGCTGGAAGTATGGCCGCTTTCTACCCAGACAGTCTCGATATCAATTCTCCCGAGCAACAAGACATTTCCTTTATTCGGCTGATTGCCAAAATGCCCACCATGGTATCGATGGCCTACAAGTATTCCATTGGCCAACCCAACATGTATCCTCAGAACGATCTCTCGTATACAGCAAACTTCATGCACATGATGTTTGCAACGCCTTGCGAGAAGTACACGCCAAATCCTGTTCTAGTGCGAGCCCTTGATCGTATTTTTACGTTGCATGCCGAGCACGAGCAGAACGCTTCGACCTCAACAGTAAGGCTCTGCGGTTCCTCGGGCACAAGCCCCTTTTCAGCAATTGCCGCAGGGGTCGCCTGTCTGTGGGGCCCTGCCCATGGCGGGGCAAACCAGGCCTGCCTGGAAATGCTCGAGAGTATTCAGGCCGACGGTGGGCTTGCCAAAGTGGGCGAGTACATGGAAAAGGTGAAAGACAAAAATTCAGGGGTGCGACTTATGGGCTTCGGTCACAGGGTCTACAAGAACTTTGACCCGCGGGCTAAGCTTATGCAAGAAACCTGCCGCGAGGTTTTGGCCGAGATGGGTCTTGAGAACGACCCGCTCTTTAAGCTTGCTATGGCGCTCGAAAAGATTGCCCTTGAGGACAGTTATTACGTGGAGCGTAAGTTGTACCCTAATGTCGACTTTTACTCGGGTATCGTTCAGCGGGCTTTGGGGATTCCCACCTCGATGTTTACCTGCGTCTTCGCCCTTGCACGAACAATAGGTTGGGTCTCGCAGTGGAAAGAAATGATCGTCGACCCGGAATACAAAATCGGCCGACCTCGTCAGCTGTATACCGGTCTTACTCAAAGGCAGGCTATGCCTATTTCGCAACGTTAGCCGCAGTTTTTTTCAAGAGGGGCCAGGCCCCTCTTGCTTTTTGTAGTGAATCACGTTTACATGTAAGCCTGTCTGGAAACCAGCGTCGTTGGGGAACAGAAGGGTAACCTGCATCGTTTAGGGCTGAAGGCCCAGAAGGGTGAAATGCAATGGTCATGAAGAGCTTTCAGCTCAACTCGTACCTATTCGGTGCGAATGCGCCTTATGTCGAGGAACTTTACGAGTCTTATCTCGATAATCCCGGTTCCGTCACCGACAACTGGAGACGGTTCTTCGATCAGCTACAGAATGTCCCCTCCCAAGGTCTAGACCCCGAAGCGGCAGACCAGGCCCACGCGCCAGTTATAGCCTCCTTTGCCGAGCGAGCAAAGACAAACAAGTTTCTTCCAAGGGTCGCTGAGCGCGATCTTTCCATTGCGCGTAAGCAACTTCACGTGCAGTCTATTATTGCGGCCTACCGCAACCTTGGAAATCAATGGGCTGACCTCGATCCTCTAAAGTTGCGCGAACGTCCGTCTTTTCCTGAACTTGAGCCCGCCTTCTACGACTTCTCTGAGGCTGACCTTGATACGGCCTTTCGAGCAGACAACCTCTACTTCGGCCAGGAGCAGATGTCCTTGCGCGAAATGGTGCAGGCCCTGCGGGAGACTTACTGCGGGAAGATCGGCGCAGAATTTATGTACGTCACCGATCCAACCGAGAAACGCTGGATTCAGGAGAAGCTCGAGTCTTCTCGAACCAATCCTCATTTCCCACCCGAAAAAAAGATTCAGATCCTGCAGCAGGTCACGGCAGCCGAAGGGCTCGAGCGTTACCTGCACACCAAATACGTTGGTCAAAAGCGGTTTTCACTCGAGGGCGGTGAGTCATTTATTGCCTGCATGGATGAAATTGTTGATGCCTCGGGAAATCGTGGTGTGGAGGAGGTCGTTATAGGCATGGCCCACCGTGGCCGGCTCAACATCTTGGTGAACACACTTGGCAAGATGCCCAAAGACCTTTTTGCTGAGTTTGAGGGTAAGCATTCCGATGACTTGCTCGCAGGTGACGTCAAATATCACCAGGGCTTTTCAAGCGATGTCTCAACCCCTGGGGGCCCTGTTCACCTGTCGCTGTCGTTTAACCCTTCTCACTTGGAAATCGTAAACCCTGTTGTCACAGGCTCAGTACGTGCACGTCTTGATCGACGTGGCGATAGTGAGGGAAACAAAATTCTGCCCGTGCTTGTTCATGGTGACGCTGCCTTTGCGGGACAAGGCGTCGTCATGGAAACGTTAAACCTCGCAATGACACGCGGCTATGGTGTGGGTGGAACCATCCATGTTGTTATTAACAACCAAATTGGCTTCACCACCTCTGACCCGCGCGATACACGGTCGACCCTTTATTGCTCCGATGTGGTCAAGATGATCGAGGCGCCAGTCTTTCACGTGAATGGAGACGACCCCGAAGCGGTTGTCTTCGTAACACAGCTGGCCGTTGATTACCGGATGCAATTCAAGAAGGACGTTGTAATTGATATTGTCTGTTTCCGGAAACTCGGTCATAACGAACAAGACACACCCGCAATGACCCAGCCGCTGATGTATCGGGTTATTGGCCAGCATCCAGGCACGCGAAAACTCTATGCCGACCGTCTTGAAGCTCAGGGCGTAATTAGCACGGGCGATGGCGATGCAATAGTGAAGGCTTATCGGACTGCCCTAGACGAAGGTCGAAGCACCCGCGAGCCCGTTCTTACAAACTATAAGAGTAAGTTTGCAGTTGACTGGGCTCCTTTTTTAGATAAAAAATGGACCGATGACGCTGACACAGGTCTTCCACTTACAGAACTGCAAAGGCTAGGCGAGCGGTTAACAACCGTACCCGAAGGCTTCGAACTGCACCCTCTGGTCGAGAAAGTAATTAACGATCGCCGTGCCATGTGTCGAGGCGAAATTAACCTTGACTGGGGAATGGGTGAGCACCTGGCCTATGCCTCTCTGGTTGCAAGCGGCTACGCTGTGCGTCTAAGTGGGCAGGACTGTGGGAGGGGCACATTTACTCATCGCCATGCCGTGCTACACGATCAGGCCCGTGAGCGCTACGACCTGGGTACCCATATTCCTTTGCAGAATGTCTCGCCGGAGCAGGCCCCCTTTGTGGTCATCGACTCGGTACTTTCCGAGGAGGCGGTGCTTGGCTTTGAGTATGGTTATTCCACCGCTGAGCCCAACACGCTCGTTATTTGGGAAGCCCAGTTTGGTGACTTTGCAAATGGTGCACAGGTGGTCATTGACCAGTTTATTGCCTCGGGTGAGGTGAAGTGGGGTCGCCAGAGCGGGCTTACGCTTTTGTTACCCCATGGCCAGGAAGGGCAAGGGCCCGAGCATTCCTCTGCACGGCCCGAGCGGTTCTTACAGCTTTGTGCCGACACCAACATGCAGCTCTGTCAGCCCACCTCAGCCTCCCAGATCTTTCATCTTCTGCGGCGCCAGATTATTCGGCCCTTCCGTAAGCCACTGGTTGTCTTCACGCCGAAGTCCCTGCTTCGTAACAAAGACGCAAGCTCGGCTCTTGAAGAGCTTTCACTGGGCCATTTTCAGACGGTTATTGGGGAGGTGGACCCAGCCATTCAAGCCAAGAAGATTAAGCGAGTCATAGCTTGCTCAGGTAAGGTCTATTACGACCTCGTGAATCAGCGTCGGGAGCGCGAGCGTGAAGACGTGGCTATTATTCGGATTGAACAGGTCTACCCCTTTCCGCATAAGTCGTTTGTAGCAGAGCTCAAGAAATACCCCAACCTGAGCGATGTTGTCTGGGTTCAAGAAGAGCCCCAGAACCAGGGCTTCTGGTTCCAAATACAGCACAACCTTCGTGAACATATTCCAGAGGGTACGAAGCTTGGTCACGCATGCCGCCCTGCCATGGCTGCACCGGCCTCTGGCTATTACGAGGTCCATGTAAAGCGCCAGAAAGAACTGCTCGAGCAGGCCTTTGCCCGCATAAAGAGCGCCTAAGCCCACGCCCCTTTACTTGATAACTTCTAAGAGATAACAATGGCCCTACATGACGTGAAAGTTCCTCAGCTCTCCGAATCGGTTGCTGAGGCCGCACTCCTTCAATGGAAGAAGCAGCCGGGTGAGGCGGTGGCGCAAGATGAAATTCTTATCGAGATAGAAACAGATAAGGTGGTTCTTGAGGTGCCTGCACCTGCGGCTGGTGTGCTAAGCGAGCACGTAAAGGTCAATGGCGATATGGTGGTGTCAGACGAAGTCATTGCCCGTATCGATACCGATGCGAAGGCAAGCGCCGCACCAGCATCCGAAAAACCCGCTGCACCCGCCATGGCCTCATCGGCAAGCCCCGTGCCTACCCCGCCCGCCTCAACTGCGGCTGCTCTACCTTCTGCAGCCAAGCTTATGGCAGAGACGGGCGTTAGTCTTGCACAAGGCTCGGGTAAGGGTGGGCGTATTACCAAGGGAGATGTTCTGGCGGCTCAGTCTGTAATAGCGGGGGGTGCTTCCGCCCCAACGACTGCCGCCCTCGCTGCAAAGGCCGCATCCACTTCAACAGGGCCAACGCAAGGCATTGCATCGTCAGTTAATACCTCGTCTTTACCTGCTGTGAATGTTCCCATGGGTCCAGAGGCAATGCTTGAGGGGCGTCCTGAGCAGCGCGTTCCAATGAGCCGTCTGCGGGCGCGCGTGGCCGAGCGCCTTCTTCAATCGCAGGCCTCTAACGCCATTCTTACAACGTTTAACGAAGTTAACATGGCGCCGGTCATGGCTCTTCGTAAACAGTATGTGGAGGTCTTTGAGAAAGAGCATGGCGTGAAGCTTGGCTTTATGTCGTTCTTCGTCAAGGCGGCTGTTGCCGCGCTTAAAAAATACCCAGTGCTTAATGCCTCTGTGGATGGTAGCGATATTGTTTATCACGGCTTCTTCGACATTGGTATTGCTGTTGGATCTCCGCGAGGTTTGGTCGTTCCTATTATTCGCAATGCTGATCAGCTCACCTTTGCTGAAATTGAGAAGACCATTTCCGATTTCGGTGTTCGTGCACGTGAGGGAAAAATTACCCTTGAGGAGTTAACGGGTGGCACCTTCTCCATTTCTAATGGAGGCGTTTTTGGGTCTATGCTGTCCACGCCCATTATTAATCCACCCCAGTCGGCGATTCTAGGCATTCATGCCACCAAAGAACGCCCTGTGGTCGAGAATGGCCAGA
>JAURFZ010000050.1:8513-8842 GCA_030834045.1 Burkholderiales bacterium | reverse complement strand
GACTTCGAAAAGAGCTCTTTTGCGGATTTGGAGGGCTTGGCCCGACCAAGGTGAGCGGGAAGGCTAAAGACCACGCCCACAAGCACCAGGCCTAAGAGCCCCGCCATCAGCCAAAGAGCACCCTGAAAGCCAAGGCCCTCAAGAAGCAGTCCGCCAAAGAAAAAACCCAGGCCCTTCATAGCGTTCTTACTGCCCGTGAACCATGCCACCCATTTAAATAGACGACCTGAGGCTCCGCCCGCGGTGAGCTTAATGGCCGATTTACTGGCTGTTTTGGTGAGGTCTTTGGCCACGCCGCAGACCCCCTGAGCCATGACCACCCAGGCCAC
>JAURFZ010000050.1:0-8503 GCA_030834045.1 Burkholderiales bacterium | reverse complement strand
CCAGTCGGGCGAGACCGCCGAAAGCAACAGAAAACCAAGAATCTGCGTGACCAGCCCGACCATTAGCATGCGGGCAATACCAAACCGAGTGGCAAGCCAGCCTCCAAGAAGGTTGGCAGCAATGCCAGCCGCCTCGTAAAGAAGAAAAAGCAAGGCTAAGGTAAAAGGGCTGTAGCCAAGCTTGAAGAAATGCAACAGCACCAACATGCGCAAGGCGCCGTCGGTGAGGGTAAAGCCCCAGTAAGAGGCCGTGACAATGAGGTATTGCCTGAGCCCAGGCGGGGGCGACTCGGACGTCGACTCGGGCTGCAAGAACTAAAGGCCTTGCTTATGCATGTAACAGGCGAGGTCCACCATGCGGCAAGAATAACCGAGCTCGTTGTCATACCAGGCATAGATCTTAAGAAGCGTGCCGTCGGTCACCATGGTGGACGGCGCATCGACAATGCTGCTGCGGGTGTCGCGGGCGTAATCGGCACTCACCAAAGGCAGGGTCTCGTAACCCAGCACACCTGCCATGGGGCCTGCTGCCGCCGCCTGAAAAAGGCCATTCACTTCGTCCACCGTGGTCTCGCGTTGAAGCTCGAAGACACAGTCGGTAAGCGAGGCATTTAAATTAGGGGCCCGAACCGCATGACCATTCAGCTTGCCTTTGAGTTCGGGGTAGATAAGCGCAATGGCTGTGGCACTGCCTGTTGTAGTGGGCGCGAGGCTAAGCATGGCACTGCGCGCCCTGCGCAGGTCTTTGTGCGCAGCATCGACCACCAGGTTGGTGTTCGTAGGGTTGTGAATGGTCGTGATCTGGCCATGGCGAATGCCCAGGTTCTCGTGAACCACCTTGACAACGGGTGCTAGGCAGTTGGTTGTGCACGAGGCGGCCGTAACAATTCGATCTTTGGCTGGGTCGTAAAGATGCTCGTTCACGCCCACCACCACATTCAGTACATTGCCCTGCTTCACCGGAGCAGAGACAAGAACGCGCTTTGCACCACGGTCGAAATGGCCTTGCAAGGTCTCGAGCGTTAAGAACTTGCCTGTGCACTCAAGCACAAGCTCCACGCCAAGATCCCCCCAGGGGATATCGGCGGGGGCGGCATGCGAACTAAAGCCTAGGCTTGACTCGTTAATACGAATAGCGTCGCCCGTCTCGTTCGCAGAAATGTTGGCACGCCAGCGCCCCTGAACGCTGTCAAAGGCAAGAAGATGGGCTGTGGCCGCAGCTCCACCCTTTAACTCATTGAGATGAACAACCTCAAGGTGGTTGGCTTGGCGGGGGTCGTCGTGGGGTCGATCGACAGCACCCATGGCAGCTCGTAAAGCAAGTCGGCCAATGCGGCCCATTCCATTAATTCCAACGCGCATCTGGGCTTCCTTTAGATCTGAATCGGCGTTCTTAGTCAGTTTAAAAAACTACGAAAGCGAGTCTGAACCGGGGCTGTGACAGTTCTGTTACTTCACCTAGTTGTCCAAGGCCTGCGCAAGCGCTTGCGCCCAGTTTGTGGCCTGGGCCTTATCCGGAGACTCCACCATAATGCGTAGCACAGGCTCGGTGCCCGAGGGCCGAATTAGAAGACGGCCCTCGCCCTGCAGAGCCTTCGCGGCCTGAGCATAGACCTTTTGAAACTCTGGGTGCTCCCGCCAGTTCATGTCGGAGGAGATGGGCTTGTTGATCATGACCTGAGGATAGAGCTGAAGGTCACTTAGGTAGTCGTCGAGGCTTTGCTCGGACCAGACCAGCGCCGATAGAACCTGCAAGGCACTTACGATGCCATCGCCCGTGGTGTGCTTATCGAGGCAAAGAATATGGCCTGAGGATTCTCCACCAAGCTCCCAACCTGTTTCTTTGAGCATCTCCAGCACATAGCGGTCGCCCACCTTGGCGCGACGAAACTCAAGGCCAAGGCTTTCTACCTTTTTTTCAAGAGCGAGGTTCGACATCAGTGTGCCCACCACGCCCTGCACATGGGCACGTCCTTTGTGGCGAACCCTTGACTTCACCAGGGCATAAAGAAGCTCATCGCCGTTGTAAAGCCTGCCTTTGGAATCCGCAATGGCCACCCGATCGCCATCGCCATCAAGGGCAATGCCGTAGTCGGCACGAGCCTCGACCACCTTGCGCGCCATGGCTTCGGGGCTTGCGGCACCGAGGTTCTGGTTGATATTGAATCCATCGGGCTCATGGCCCATGCGAATGACTTCCGCGCCAAGCTCGTGAAAAACATCGGCCGCCACATGGTAGGCCGCGCCATGCGCGGCATCGACCACCAGCCGAAGCCCGCGCAAAGAAAGCTTAGACGAAAAGCTGCCTTTACAGAACTCAATGTAGCGACCTGCCGCATCAGGCAGACGACGGGCCTTGCCCAACATCTGAGCATCAGCACAGACCAGCGGCTTTTCAAGGGCCTGCTCAATTTCAAGCTCCATGGCGTCAGGCAGTTTTTCGCCCTGACCATCAAAGAACTTAATGCCGTTGTCTTCAAAAAGGTTGTGCGAGGCACTAATAACAACCCCGGCCGATAGCCTGAGCGTTCGGGTGAGATAGGCAATGGCGGGAGTGGGCATTGGGCCTGCAAGCACCACATCGACCCCCGCACTGGCAAAGCCCGCCTCAAGCGCAGCCTCGAGCATGTAACCAGAGATGCGGGTGTCCTTGCCAATAAGTACGGTGGGTTCCTCGTGATGCTGGCCAAGAACGCGGCCTGCAGCCATGCCCAGTCTTAAGACAAAGTCGGGGGTAATAGGGTGTTGGCCCACCCGACCACGAATACCGTCGGTTCCAAAGTATTGTCTTGTCATGGTTGGTCGTATTGTAGCCGGCCGAAGACCAAGGCCTGTTGCTGCCTAGGACCCAGCCGGTGCCCGGACGCCGAGAGCGTTCCAAAGCGTAAACGCCTGAACAGTGGCCTGAACATCGTGCACCCTTACGACCGCGACCCCCTTGTAGAAGGCTGCATAGAGTGCCGCCGCAAGGCTTCCGCCAAGACGCTCGGCCGGTGGGCCATGGTGGCCTGTTAGCTCGCCAATCATTCGCTTGCGCGAGAGGCCGACAAGCACATGGCCGTGCATAGCAGGTTTGTCTAAAGCGTTAAGCAGGGCAAGGTTGTGATGAAGCGTTTTTCCAAAGCCAAAGCCTGGGTCAAGCAAAATACGCTCAGAGTCAACGCCTTGGGCCAATAAATGCTTGGCCTGCTGCGTTAGAAAACCAAAGACCTCTTCGACGACATGTTCATAGCGTGGATCGGCCTGCATGGTCTGCGGCTCGCCCTGCATGTGCATGATGCAGACCCCGCAGTGTTTTGCCTGAGGCAGTTGCAACAAGGCCTGCATGTCTGGGTCACGAAAACCTGTCACGTCATTAATAAGGTCGACACCAAGATCAAGCCCCTGGCGCACCACCCGGGGGCGGCGACTGTCAAGCGAAATAGGTAGGCCGAGCGCCTGCAGACCTTCCAAGACAGGGATGAGCCTTCTTAGCTCCTCGTCTTCGGAGACCGGGTCTGCGCCGGGCCGGGTGCTTTCGGCGCCGACGTCCAGAATGTCAACGCCCTGCTCTTTCATTAGCTGGGCAGCATCAAGGGCTGCTGACGGACTAAAGTGTTGACCACCATCTGAAAAGGAGTCGGGCGTGACGTTCAGAATACCCATCACCAAGGGTCGGTTACGTGCGAGCCGGTAACGACCACAAAGAAAAAAAGCCAGGTCAAGGACCTGGCTTTTTTCAACAGAGGCAGTAGGCAGACTCAACCCTAGCCTTAGGCCGGTGCTGCTGCCCCGTCGGTGGCCACAGCAGCGCCCCCCGAGCTAGAAGGTGCATTACCGCCGCCACCGCCTGTGCCCGACTGCTTGGGTGGGCGCGGTGAACGACCCTGCATGATGTCCTCAATTTGATCGGCATCGATGGTTTCCCATTCGAGCAGCGCCTTGGCCATGGCATGCATTTTTTCTTGGTTGTCCTCAATAAGCTTTCGGGCCACTGCGTACTGCTCATCGATGATGCGACGAATCTCGCCATCCACCTTTTGCATGGTGGATTCCGACACATGCGTGGTTTTGGTAATGGAGCGGCCCAAGAAAACCTCACCCTCATTCTCGGCATAGACCATGGGGCCAAGCGCATCGCTCATGCCGTAGCGAGTAACCATGTCACGGGCCATGGCTGTAGCTCGTTCGAAGTCGTTGGAGGCGCCAGTCGTCATTTGGTCCATGAAGACCTCTTCAGCAATCCGACCACCGAACAAGACAGCAATGGTACTAAGCATTCGGTCTTTGTCCATGCTGTAACGGTCGCCTTCGGGCAACTGCATGGTTACGCCCAATGCTCGACCTCGCGGAATGATGGTGACCTTGTGCACAGGGTCAGTCTTCGGCATAAGACGGGCCACAAGAGCATGACCCGACTCGTGATAGGCCGTATTTTTGCGCTCTTCTTCGGGCATAACCACTGAACGACGTTCAGCACCCATAAGAATTTTATCTTTGGCCTTCTCAAAGTCGTCCATTTCAACAAGCCGCCCATTGCGACGTGCGGCAAACAGAGCCGCCTCATTCACGAGGTTGGCAAGATCGGCCCCGGACATGCCTGGTGTGCCACGGGCCAGAATATCGGCCTTGACGTCGGGTGCCATGGGAACCTTACGCATGTGGACGCTAAGAATCTGCTCACGGCCGCGAATATCCGGTAGCGGAACAACCACCTGGCGGTCGAAACGACCCGGACGCAACAGCGCGGGATCCAACACGTCTGGGCGGTTGGTTGCGGCAATAACAATAATGCCCTGGTTGGTCTCAAAGCCATCCATCTCGACCAACATTTGGTTAAGGGTCTGCTCGCGCTCGTCGTTACCACCGCCTAGGCCTGCGCCTCGCTGGCGGCCCACGGCATCGATTTCATCGATAAAAATAATACAGGGCGCATGCTTCTTGGCATTCTCAAACATGTCGCGAACCCGCGCCGCACCCACACCCACAAACATTTCAACAAAGTCGGAGCCGGAAATGGAGAAAAACGGTACCTTGGCTTCGCCCGCAATGGCCTTGGCCAGCAGGGTTTTTCCAGTTCCAGGGGAACCCACCATCAGCGCGCCTCGCGGAATGCGCCCGCCAAGTTTTTGAAACTTGGAAGGATCGCGCAAGAATTCAACAAACTCATGCACCTCTTCTTTGGCCTCGTCGCAACCGGCGACGTCTGCAAAGGTAATGGTGTTGTTGTTTTCATCGAGCATACGGGCTTTGCTTTTGCCAAATGAAAAGGCACCGCCTCGACCGCCGCCCTGCATCTGGCGCATAAAGAACACCCAGACGGCGATAAGAAGAAGCATGGGGAACCATGAAACGAAGATGCTCATGAGCAAAGAGGGCTGCTCGGCGGCCTTTGAAGAGATGGCCACACCGTATTTCATAAGGTCGGAGACCATCCAGAGGTCTTGCGGGGTGTTGACCACAATAGGACGCTCATCCGTGGTGACTGCGCGGACCGTTTGATTGTCGATTACGGCCGAGCGAATACGCCCCTGACGCGCCTCTTCCATGAACTGGGAATAGGAGATTTCCAAGCCTCGCTGCTGACCACCGTCGAACTGACGGAAGACCGAAAAGAGGACGAGGGCAATGACCATCCAAATGGCCACTTTAGAAAACACATTATTCACTGCGTTGCTCCTTGGGAAAGACCCAAAAACGTAGGATACCCGGCTTAGACTTTGGTTTCATCCGTTTTCGATTGAATTTTTAAATCCCGTCCTAAAAGAAAAAGCTCAGAGGATTCTGCCCGAGAGGCGCTCGGCTTGCGCTGGTTAACCTTCTGAAAGACCTTTTTAAAGGCCTCCACCAGCTGACTAAACCCGCTTCCCTGAAAGGTCTTGACCAGCAAAGCCCCGTTGGGCTTGAGCTGCTGGGCTGCGAACTCAAGGGCAAGCTCGCCTAAATGCATCACTCGGGCTGCATCAGCAACCCCTACACCACTTAAGTTGGGGGCCATATCCGATAAAACAAGGTCTACACTGCGCCCGTTAAGCCACTGGTCGATTTGGGCGAGAACTTCAGGCTCTTGGAAGTCCCCCTGCAAAAATTCAATGCCTGCGACGGGGTCCATGGGGAGAAGATCGATGGCCAGAATACGAGAGGCCTGGCCACTCACACGCTCACGCAGCACCTGCGACCAGCTTCCTGGTGCCGCTCCCAGGTCGATAATGTACTGGCCAGGTCGGAGCAGCCGGTCTTTCTCGTCGATTTCTAAAAGCTTAAAGGCTGCTCGCGATCGGTAACCTCTTTGCTGGGCCTGGCGGACATACGGATCGGTAATGTGTCTCTGAACCCAGGCCCGATTGGTCTTGTTCTTAGCCGTAACGAACCTCGAGAATTTCGACCTCACGAGCGCCACCCGGGGCCTGAACACTGACCACATCACCTGCCGACTTGCCAATGAGGGCCCTTGCAATGGGGCTTGAGATTGAGATCTTTCCGACTTTTAAATCGGCCTCGTCCTCGCCCACGATTTGGTAGGTACTTTCTTTGTCTGCCTCGAGGTCGAGCAGCTGAACCAAGGTTCCAAAAACAACGCGGCCGTCTTGCTCAAGATCTTTAGGGTCAATAATTTGGGCGGTCGCAAGCTTGGACTCGAGCTCGGCAATGCGGCCCTCAATGAATCCCTGGCGCTCTTTAGCAGCGTCGTACTCCGCATTCTCGGAAAGGTCGCCCTGGGCGCGGGCCTCGGCAATGGCATTGACCACCGAGGGTCGCTCTTCGTGCTTAAGTCGGTGCAGTTCGGCTCGCAATAGCTCGGCGCCATTTACAGTTAAAGGGGTAATGGTCATTGCAGTTCTTTCTTTAAGGGGCCTTGCCTAGCTCAGCTCGGCATGCAAAGACTGTAGATCGTAGACCTGAAACCGAGCTTGCGTCATAGCAAGCATGCCGTCAACCGCAGCTCGTGCCCCGGCAAAGGTTGTGTAGGTGGTAATACGCTGCGAGAGGCCCGTGGTTCGAATGGAACGCGAGTCGGCCATGGCCGAGCGCTTTTCTTCAACCGTATTAATAATAAAGGCGACCCCACCATTCTTAATAAGGTCGACAACATGGGGGCGGCCCTCGGCCACCTTGTTAACAACCGTTACCGCAATGCCCAGGCTGGCGATGGCTGCAGCCGTTCCGCGAGTGGCAATAAGCCGAAAGCCAAGGGTATTGAGCTTGCGGGCCAGATCGCCAACGCCAGATTTGTCGGAGTTTTTAATACTAATAAATGCGGCAGGCGCAAGACCGGCCGCCGAGGCGACTGCCTCAGGCAGTCGAATACCCGCCCCAAGCTGAGACTTCACAAAGGCCTCGGCGAAACTTCGGCCCACACCCATGACCTCGCCTGTGGATTTCATCTCAGGGCCCAAGATGGTGTCAACGCCAGGAAATTTCACAAAGGGAAAGACCGCCTCTTTGACGCTGAAATACCCAGGGGTGACTTCAGCCCCAAGGCCCTGGTCATCAAGGCTAATGCCGAGCATGGCGCGGGCGGCAATTTTCGCAAGCGGCAGACCTGTAGCCTTTGAAACAAAGGGCACCGTTCGCGAGGCGCGTGGATTGACTTCCAATACAAAGACCGTTGCACCCTGAATGGCAAACTGCACATTCATGAGGCCAATAACATTTAGCGCACGGCTCATGACCTCGGTCTGACGTTTGAGTTCAGACACCATCTCGGCCGAGAGCGAATAGGGGGGAAGGCTGCAGGCGGAATCGCCCGAATGCACACCCGCCTGCTCAATGTGTTCCATGACACCGCCAATGAAGACTCGCTTGCCGTCCGAAAGGCAGTCGACGTCCACCTCGATGGCGTCGTTGAGAAAACGGTCGAGCAGAACGGGGGAGTCGTTTGAAACCTTCACAGCCTCACGCATGTAACGCTCAAGGTCGCGCTGCTCGTGAACAATTTCCATGGCGCGGCCGCCAAGAACATAACTTGGGCGCACCACCAAGGGGTAGCCAATTTCTTGGGCAAGCCGCATAGCCTCTTCTTCATTACGGGCCGTGCGATTGGGCGGTTGATGAAGCTCGAGTTTTTGCAAAAGCTTCTGAAAGCGTTCCCGGTCTTCGGCAATATCGATGGACTCTGGGGAGGTTCCCACAATAGGCACACCCGCAGCCTCAAGCGCCTTGGCAAGCTTTAAGGGAGTCTGACCACCGTACTGAACGATTACGCCAACAGGCTTTTCTTTATCGACAATTTCAAGAACGTCTTCAAGCGTGAGGGGCTCAAAATAAAGCCGGTCGGAGGTGTCAAAGTCGGTGCTTACGGTCTCGGGGTTACAGTTCACCATAATGGTTTCAAAGCCGTCTTCGCGCAAGGCCATGGCCGCATGCACGCAGCAGTAGTCGAACTCAATGCCCTGCCCGATTCGATTCGGCCCACCACCTAGCACCATGACCTTCTTGCGGTCGGTGGGTGCCGCCTCGCACTCTTTCTCGTAGGTGGAATAAAAGTACGAGGTGGTGGTGTTGAACTCGGCGGCACAGGTGT